>CAZSOG010000409.1:0-3550 GCA_964607555.1 uncultured Pirellulaceae bacterium
TGGCGTGTTCCTCCAATGGCGCGTTGAACTGAACAGCGAGGATCCAAATCAGGGCAATGACGGACAGCCCGGCCAGGAATTCGCGGAACACGAGATTTGGCCATACCGAGACCTCATCCTCGGCGAGGTCCCGCTTCCCGCTGAGCGTTGGTCCCCTGACATAGGCCAGCAGCCGGTACCGCGCGGGCGGGCCGGCGGGTGTTTTTTCTTCCGGCTCGGCTTCCTCCCGGGGAGATTCGAACTGCACCGTCGTCGGCGCGGACGCCGAGTCCGACCGCGCGGGTCGCGAGATGCCCCCATCCTTGCGAATTCTCCAAAAATGAACCGCCACCGCGATCGCGAAAATCGCCGGCAGTGCCATGCAGTGCAAGACATAAAACCGGATCAAAGCATTCTGGCCCACGATGGTGCCACCCAACATCATGAAACGCACGTCGTTGTCGATCCGCACGCCGAGCAGGTGGTGAAAGGGGCCCGCGTGCCCGATGAACGGCGTCGAACTGGCCATGTTGGTCCCGACCGTGACCGCCCAATAGGCCAACTGATCCCACGGGAGCAGGTATCCGGTAAAGCTCAACAGCAGCGTGATGACCGCGAGGGAGACACCAAGCACCCAGTTGAATTCTCTCGGCTTACGGTACGACGCAGTGTAAAACACCCGCGCCATGTGCAGGATCACGACTAATACCATGGCGTGCGCGGACCAGCGGTGGACATTCCGCAGGAAGACACCGAAGGGCACCGCGAAACGCAGGTCTTTCATGTCACCGTAGGCGTGGTGTACATCCGGCACATAGTAAAACGTCAGCAGAATGCCGGTCAGCACCAGAATGAAAAAGAGCAAGAAAGCGATACCGCCAAGTCCCCAGGTGAACCGATAACGCAACGCGTGCCGGGGAATCGAGACCGGATGAATGTGCAGAAAAAAATTGCTTACGACCGTCAGCGACCGTCCGCGTGGCGTCGTCGGCGCGCCGTGCCGAAAAATGGATTGCCACAGCTGGGTCTGAGTAATGCGGTCGGTTAGATGCTTGCTCGCCATGCCTCATACTTCCAATACATATACATAGGGCCGCGCGTCGCGCTTGCCGGGCTGATTTTCACGCGACGCCTTGTCCACCACGAGCTGACCGTCGTCGCCGATCGACAAAGCCAATCGATACAGCGGCACCGGCGCGGGGCCCGCCACGGGGTCGCCTTGCACCGTGAAGTTGCTGCCATGGCAGGGGCACTTGAAAAGGCTCTCACTCGCAAAGTAGCCGGTCAAGCAACCCAAATGCGTGCATGTGGCAAGCAACGCGTATAACTTGTTCTCTTCCCGGACGATCCACACCTGGTGATCGTGCAGCCAACGGTCGCTGACCGTGCCCGGTTGATACTCGTCCGGTACCCCCGCCTTGAATTGCGCCGGCGGCTCGTAGAGTACCTTGGGAAAGAAAAAACGGAAGTTGGCATACACCGAACTCACCAAGCTCGTTGCCAAACTGGAAATGCCCAGCCAGGTGAAGATTCTCGCCACGAAGCCACGGCGACTGTCGCTGTCGCAACTGCCTTGATTGATATCATTCATAGACCCACTCCCCATGTTCCGCGAAGGAATGCATCGTGATCGCGTCCGTGGGACAGCGCCGGACACACAACGCACAGCGGATACAGTGTGTTTCGTCCAGAACCATGGCATAGCCATCGCCCCGACCCGCCTCCGGCGGGATACCTTTGTCCGCATCCGCCCAGTCAACGCGCGACGCCGAGACCATGGAAATGCATTGATAGGGACAGACATCCACGCAACCGCCACACAAAATGCACCGCTCGCCGTCCAACAGAATATTGTGGTGACAGCGCAGGCAGCGATTCCCCTCGACAGCCGCCTGGTCGGCGGAAAAAGGCAATTCCACCTCGCTGAACCCCATCCGGCGGTCGAGTGTCAACGTGGGACATGGCTGGCGTGGCGTCGCGTCGTACGGGTCCCTTACCGCCCGTGGTTGGATGACGGAAAGCTGAACGGTATCCTTCCACTTCGCGTTGCCACGCAAATATTCATGGATCGACCGGGCCGCCTTGCGCCCATCCGCCACGGCATTGATGATCAGACGCGGCCCAAAAGCTAAATCGCCGCCCGCGAACACTCCGGGTGCCGTGGTCGCCAAAGTCGCCACGTCGACCGCGATCGTTCCACGACGCGTTGTTTCGATACCGTCCACGTCGCGCAAGAACGTTAAATCCGACGCCTGGCCCACCGAAAGAATGATCGAGTCCGTCGTGATGCGTGACTCGGAGCCGGCTTCGAACTGTGGGCTGAAACGCCCGTCTTTGTCAAACACCGAACTGCAATGTATGGTCTCGAGCCCGACCACCTTGCCGTCGACCCCCACGATCCGCTGCGGACCGGTCGACGGATGAAAGATGATGCCTTCCTTCTCCGCTTCTTCAACTTCGTAGCCGTGGGCCGGCATTTCCGCGCGTGATTCCAGGCAAATCACGTGGACCTCGCGACTTCCAAGCCGGCGCGCGGCGCGTGCCGCGTCCATGGTCGTATTGACCATCACTTCGTCGGTTCCCTCGCGGGCCGCCGTCCGCGCCACGTCCACCGCGACATTGCCACCGCCAATGATCACCACCTTGTGTCCCAACCAGACACGGTAACCCAGATTGACGTTCAACAGAAACTCGACCCCGCGCAGCACGCCATCAAGATCAATGCCCTCGATCCGCAAATCCTTGCTGCGATGCGCGCCGATCGCGAGAAAGACCGCCGCGAACCCCTGTGCCGGCAAGTCTTGCAAGACAAAATCGCGACCGACGGCCGTTTCGCACTTCAGTTCCACGCCCAATTTGAGAATCTCGTCAATCTCACGCTGCACGACGTCGCGTGGAAGCCGGTACTCGGGAATCCCCAGCGTCAGCATGCCGCCCGGCAAACGCGCGGCCTCGAACACGGTCACGCGGTACCCGAGCCGCGCCAAGTCGTGGGCACACGCGAGCCCCGCGGGTCCGGAACCAACGACCGCGACCGACTCGCCCCGCGACGGCAACTGGACCAGGCCGGGGGCGTGACCCAGCCGCATGTCGTGGGAGTCCGTGGCGGTGCGTTTCAAAGCACGAATGGAAATCGGCTCATCAATCGAGCCGCGTCGGCAAGCGTCTTCGCAGGGATGCGCGCACACGCGCCCACAAACGAACGGGAACGGATTCGGCCGCCGCGCGATCGTATAGGCCAGCTCGTGATCCCCGTGCGCCAAAGCGTTGACGTACGCGAATGCCTCCGTTCCAACCGGGCAGGCGGCGTGGCACTTCACGTTATCGTGAAACCACTTGAGTGCCTCCACCGGTTGTAGCTTGAAAGGTTCCATCGACCAAGCTCCCGCCACCCAGCGCCGCGCGCGAAATGACTTTGACGTAAACTGCCGGCACTTTCCAGAAACGGACCTAACGAAGCGTTGCCTCCAACCAACTATCGCATGACCTGGCTTTGCGCTTTCCGTCCGCCTACGGCGGGTTTATCCCGGTGGAGCGATGATTTTGCACTACACGCGTCCCGCGCCGGACG
>CAZSOG010000409.1:3650-5491 GCA_964607555.1 uncultured Pirellulaceae bacterium
CGGGTTTATCCCGGTGGAGCGATGATTTTGCACTACACGCGTCCCGCGCCGGACGGCAAGTTCGGCCCCCCGAATCTCGACCCAAAAACTTGACTCAAGATCATCAAATGTCGGCCCATAAGGTCTTAATGTCGACTCAAGGAAAAGTCCAACGTCGTCGCTTTCCCCGCCGTAACCGTCACGTCGGCCGATTTGGACTTGAGCCGTCGCGTGTTGGCATACCACGTTTTTACCGTGTACTTGCCGGCCGGTACCCCTTTGATCTCGTAAGCCCCATCCTTGCCGACCACCGCGAAAAATGGGTTCTGCAATACGACTATATGTGCTTCCATCTCGGGATGAATATTGCACAAAATCGTCAGCTCTCCCTCTTTATCAAACTTGACCTTCTTTGAGTGGCCCTTGCCCCAGCTGCCAAGATTGTTGGCCGAATACGCCCCGTTTTTGCTCGCTAACCACATCACGTTGTGCAAGATCGGATCGCTGTTCTCGAAACTCACCGTCGTGCCTTTGACGATCGGCAGCAGAAACGGCACGAACGTGATCTTGAACTGGTCCAACTTGGCCGGCGTCTTGGGGGGCGGAAACTTGCCCGGCGCCTTCACGACGTACACCAGCACGTTCTCCGGGCTGCGAACTCCGCGCACGGATATTTTCCCGCTGATCGAACCCGTCGCCGTCTCGCCAGCCATGCTTGCCAAAGTGAAAAGCCCGACGCAGATGAGTGTCAGAGCTGCGGTGACCGGCATGTTAAATCGTCGTTTCATCGTCGACCTCACTTTCAGTTTCGCGTGAAAATCCACCACCCTCGACCAATCCAACAACCCAATGAACCTAGCGGGTGGCCCGTAACCCACAAGGGGGTAGACCCTCCGCCCGCGTCTCTCTCGCCCGTCGCTTGGAAACACACGCACACGGCGCGCCGCCGTCGCACCCTAACAATTTCGCGGAAGATCTTTCTCACCGACCCCTTGTCACGTTGGCGTTCTTACGGTAGCGCAATTCTCTTTTACGCAATCGCTTTTATACAGTACTATCTCCACGAACAACGGTCAAGTGTACGCCACTGCCGTCTCCGAGAGTACGCAAACAAGCCAAAGGCCGTGAAATTCTTGACGCGAATCCTTCACGACAGATTTACTTGTCGAGCTCCCGTTCGGCGATCGACAGTTGGGTGCCCGGTTGGTTCGGTCCGTTCGGCCGTTATCCACGCATATGCGCACGGAGCGGGCAGGCACCGGTTGGAATGTCGCATCGACCGGTTTGCCGTCTTGATCACGTTGCGTGCTGACGGTGTGCCAGTCGGATCGATGCGTCGCGCAATTCGAATTGCGTGGCATGGTCCTTGCCGCATGAACCCGTCGGTGTTCGGGTGCGGGGGCGTACTGGCGGCTGCGGGGCACATCCAACACGCCGCGGCGGGGGTGATGAAAAAACGTGCTTCGGCGCGCATGCGCGTACCCCTTCGCGTGAGCAAAACAGCGGAATTGACGGACATTTCGCCGCATGCGTCGATGCCCCGGGTTGTCCCGCGGCGACGTCTGTTTACGATGGGAGACACGTTCCACCCGACTCACACCCCGGGTGAGCGCGTGGCCGGCCGCGGTTGTCCCGTTCGGCGATACGATCACGGTCTCCAGGCGGGATGCTACTATCATATTGCCATCCCCTCACGGTTTCCAGGCGGCGATTCTTGGGCCATTCACGAGACAAGTGGTCTCACCTTAGCAACAGAAAGAAAAGGAAAGGTACCGAAAAAATGGCGAAAGCACGACGGACCGCGTCCCGGGCAAAGAAGATGATCTACTACTTTGGCAAGACGCGCACGGATGGCGGTGGAG
>CAZSOG010000410.1:0-5485 GCA_964607555.1 uncultured Pirellulaceae bacterium
CTTCCTCGTTTGCCTAGATTGCCACAAGAAGTGGCGTGGCGCCTATTCACAGCGCGACATAGCAGCGCATGGAACGGTAGTTCAGCGCCACGGGGCGTTTGGCCGGGGGCGCGGGGCCGTCGAGGTCCGGGTAGATATCGCGGGGCGGCGCGGCAGCCGTGTCGACAAATAACCGCCATTGACGATCGCGCGCGACGTCGGGGATCACAAAATTCTCGCGGCCGCCGGTCGCATTGAACATCAACAGCAGATCCCGCCCGGCCCCGTCCGGGTCTTCCGCCTCGGGCGGCGCGTTCAGAAGACACATGAGCGTCATTTCACCATTGCTCCAGTCGAGAGTCGGCAAGCCGTCGGCGTTGAACCAGGTAACGTCGGGGACGCCGTCCTGACGTGGGTCGCCCGATAGAAATCGGCGTCGGCGCACGGTGGGCTGCTCGCGACGGAATTGGGTCAGCGTCCGGACGAACCGAACGAGCGTGGCATTGCGGCGGACCAGTCGCCAGTCGAACCAGGAGATATCGTTGTCCTGGCAATAGGCGTTGTTGTTTCCCTTCTGTGTTCGCCGGCACTCGTCACCCGCGACAATCATCGGCACTCCCTGGCTCAGCAGCAGCGTCGCGAACATATTCTTGAT
This sequence comes from uncultured Pirellulaceae bacterium, assembly GCA_964607555.1. Lineage (GTDB taxonomy): Bacteria > Planctomycetota > Planctomycetia > Pirellulales > Pirellulaceae > JAJSAJ01. Next base: position 635 of record CAZSOG010000410.1, read on the forward strand.
TTGGCGCACGCGCAGCTGGCGAATGACCTTGCGGCGAGTTGGGCCTTCCACGCCGTAGTTGTCACTCAGATTGTTACTCTCGCCATCGCGATTCCCTTCGCCATTCGCCTCGTTGTGCTTCCCTTTGTACGTCACAAGATCGTTCAGCGTATAGCCATCATGCGACGTGATGAAGTTAATGCTGCAATAGGGCCGACGACCGGCGTGCTCATACAAATCGCTGGAGCCGGCCAGACGCGTGGAAAGGCGGCCACGTAAACCATGATCTCCACGCCAGAACTGACGCACGTCGTCTCGATAGAGGCCGTTCCATTCCGCCCACCGCGCGTGGTCGGAAAACGAGCCCACTTGGAACGCGCCGGCGGCATCCCATGCCTCGGCGATGATCTTCGTGTCCGCCAGCATGGGATCGTCGGCAATCACCTCGACCGCCGGCGGATTCGGCATGATATGCCCGCGCCGGTCGCGGCTCAGAATCGATGCCAAATCAAAACGGAACCCGTCAATGTGATAGTTGTGCACCCAGTGACGCAGGCAGTGGAATATCATTTCACGGACAATCGGGTGGTTACCATTCACCGTGTTGCCGCAGCCGGAGTAGTTGCAATAGGAAGCGCCGCCGTTGGCCAGATGATAATAGACGTGATTCTCGAGCCCCTTGAAGCTGAGCACCGGACCGCGTTCGTTGCCCTCGCACGTGTGATTGAAGACAACGTCGAGAATCACTTCGATACCGGACTGGTGCAGCGCCTTGACCATTTGCTTGAATTCAATCACCTGACAACCGGGCTCGTTACCGACCGCATAGCCTCGGTGCGGCGCGAAGAAGGCCATCGGGTCATAGCCCCAGTAGTTCGGCCGCTGGGGGATATTGCCCAGGATATCGCGAATCGGAAACTCATGGACCGGCATCAATTCGACCGCCGTGATGCCCAGGGATTGCAGATACGGGATCTTCTCAATCACGCCCAGATACGAACCCGGATACTCGACGCGACTGGTCTTGCTGCGCGTGAATCCACGTACGTGCATCTCATAGATGATCGTCTCCGACAGGTCCCGGCGAACGTGCCGATCACCTTCCCAATCAAAGTAATCGTCAACCACGACGCACTTGGGCGGCCGAATCACACCGTCGTCCGACGGCTGAAATGTCCCGGCAAGCGCCTTGGCATACGGGTCGATCAGACGCGCCTTGCCCGAAAACCGGTAGCCACGCTCGGGCTCGTGAGGACCGTCGGCCTGCAGATGATATAACTGGCCTGGACCGATTTCGGGAACAAATACGCTCCAGACATCACCCCACCGATCGGAATCTCGGTCAAACCGTATCACGTCGACCGGCTCACGATCCGCGACGCCATCATACAGCAATAGACGCATCGCCGTCGCCGAGCGGCTAAACACGACGAACTGCACCCCTCGGTCGTGGACGACTGCGCCGTAGGGCAGGGTGTGGGTGAATTGAAAAACCGGATGGGGATGTCGCATTAGCATAAGCCGGCCTCGCTAGGTTCTCAGATGTCACTCGCATGCAATACGAGAAACCATACCACCCATGAACCGAGCAGGCCGTGTTTCTATCTACATTCCGAGGAAAAAAACAGCATCGCGGTCGCTGTCGCAATACTTGGTGAATCCATGCCACACGCCCAGAATGTGCCACCGGCGCAAACGCTGCACGGCAGGCAGAGATTACCTGTCGCAGCGCCCGCCGATTAACGCTCCCGCCTCGCCAACCACCAAAGTCGCGAGGCCGCGCCCGGCATCCACCGCAATCCGCCGTCCGGCACGTCCTAATCCATATACTCTACCACGCCGTTCCGTTACGCCCGAATCCGTCGCGCACAGAATGCCATTTATTGTGTGTCTCGAAACCTGCGTTTCCAACGGGTACGATCGACGCCCACGTCCGTCGGGGCAGCGGAGACGAGCCTTGCCGAAACGGTTTCGTGACGGACCCTTGGAACGTCTCCCAAAACTTCAGTTTCAAACCGGTACGATGGACGTCCACGTCCGTCGAGGAACTGGATAAAACGCCCATGCGAGGCAGTTCGCGACCGGCTCTCAATCTCGAAACACCTCGTGGCAATTGTCACACGACAGCATCATCTTCGTTAGCGTTTCCTTTGCGCCATCCGGGTTATTGCCATGGACCGCCTTGTTGCAGCCAGCGGCCGCATCCCGCATCGCGACACAAAACGATGTCCATTTCGCCTGATCCTCATCATCAGAACAATACGTGTCGTCGAAAATCGAAACCTGTGCGATCGCGGCCAGACAGGCGGCCAGTGCACTCGCCTTGTCACGCGACTTGGCAAAACGACGTCCATTCACCGCACGCCGCAGGCCGGTATTCAAGATCGGTACTTGGAGCATGAGCTGCTCAATGTCACCAACCGCACTCCACTTCACTTTGCCGGAAGATGACACGTCGAGTGCCGCGTCCAGTTTCGCCAGTGCCGCACGTGCCGCGGCATAGTCGCCCGCCTCCCCGGCCAGCGTTGTCGCCGCCTGGATCATCGCCGCCGCCGATCTGCGCAGACCGTTGGCCTGGTCGTGGTTGCCCAGTACCAACGCCAGGACCGCAAGCGTATTCGCGTCCTTTGCCACGCGGCCTTTCTGCTTGTCTTCGTACCCGTCCTTGGTCGCCAAGTCCTTGTGCAGCTGGTCCACCAGCGTCTTGACTTGACGTTCCAAATCGTCCGCGGGAGCGTATTGCGATGGCTTGGTGTTTTCCGCATTGCCAGCCGCTAAAAGAAAGGCCAGCATGAGCACGCTCGCCACCGCGCCACATGCGACCAACCCCCGTCGCTTCTTGTTCCCACTGCTGCGCATTCGTATTTCTCCTCCTGATAGTCAACCCCCAACCAGACATATCCGCATCCTACAGGACCGCACACACGGAACCATGCAGTACCGTGCCAAGTCGATTGCGGCGCCGTCAACGACAGTTCTTCGGACGCCGGAAGCTCGGTCTGCCCCCGTTCGCGCGGTGAACCTGTAAATCCACCGTATAGTGCGCGTACACCCACACCCGCTACCGGGCCATCCTCGAAAACTCCCCCCTAGAATACCCAATCCGAGCATTTCGTGCCACGCCGGACTGCTCCCCTTCGATGATCCCTGTTTTCCACGCGGTCTTGTCGCAGCCGCTTGGATGGGTTTGACCAGACAGCTGTTGCCATCCGTGGGGTTCTGAGTCCGCGAAATCGTGGCATGATATGGGAAACGGTGCCGCGCGAGCGTTGACAACCGGTGTCAGCCCCTCGTAGAATTCGGGCTCCACTGTCCCGAGCGAGTAACATTAATGGGTAAAATCACTTATAAGAGTGCCGGCGTCGATTTGGACGTTTACCGCGAGTCCATGGCGCGATTGCCGCAACTCATGCACCGAACGTTTTCGCCGCGCGTGCTGCAGCTCGACGGCGGTTTCGCCGGCCTTTTTCAGCTGGATTTCGAGAATCGCCTCTTCCGTCGCCACTACCAGCAACCGGTCCTGGTCGCCGGCACCGACGGCGTCGGTACGAAACTGAAAGTGGCCCAGTTGGCGGACTCCCACCGTACGGTCGGTATTGATCTGGTCGCCATGTGTGTCAACGACGTGATTTGCTGCGGTGCCGAGCCGCTTTTTTTCCTTGACTATGTCGCGATGCCGAATGATGATCCGGATGTGCTTGAGCAGATTGTCGAGGGGATCAGCGACGGGTGCCTGCAAGCGGACTGTGCCCTGTTGGGTGGAGAAACGGCGATCATGCCCGATCTTTATCAGCGTGGCGATTATGATCTGGCCGGATTTTGTGTGGGCGTCGTCGATCGGCAGGCCTTGATTGATGGCTCGGACATCACCGTCGGGGACGCCGTGCTGGGGGTCGCGTCCACCGGCTTGCACTCGAACGGGTTCAGCATGGTGCGCAAAATCGTGTTCGATCGGAACGGTTTGGGCGTGAATGACGCAGTCGATGAACTGAACGAAACGGTGGGCGAGGCCCTGATGACACCGACGCGAATCTACACGAAGAGTGTGCGGCGGGTGCTTCAGTACTATCGTGTCAAGAGTGTCGTGCACGGCATCGCGCATATCACGGGCGGTGGTCTGCAGGAGAACATCGGCCGGATCCTGCCGGCGGGAACGCGCGTTAGAATCCGGCGGGACGCATGGGACCAGCCGCCCATTTTCGCGTGGCTGCAACGCATGGGTCAGATCGACCCGGCCGAGATGTATCGAGTGTTTAACATGGGGATTGGGCTGACACTGGTCGTCAGTTCATTCTATGCCGACTCGATCGCACGCAAGATGTGCAAATGGGGATTCACGACCTGGCGGATTGGTGAAGTTGTCCAAGGACCGCGCGATGTTGTTTGGGCCGACTGAGCTGCTTGGGCCGACTGCCCAAGGCACGCGCATGGTGCCCACGAATAACCGAACGCAAGAATCCTCCACGACCGCCAAGTGCCAGGAGAGACTGATTGGCAAGCGTATCGGAGGCTATTATATTCTCGGCCCTTTAGCGCGCCGCCGTGCGACCAAGGATTCGCGGAGAAGATCTGGCAGAGAATTCCATGACAAGAATATGAAAGGTCTGCTGCAATCGATTGAGTGCCCGTGAGCGACTACACGTTGTCAACGGCATTTCGGGATGAGATTCGCGCGCAGTAGTTGGACAGCATCACTTTTTGTGTCACGCATGGCGTAACGCATTCCAATCGAGTGAGTACGCCCCCGCCCACCTTGTGTGGGTGGAGCGCATGATTGTGCACTACAGCAATGCGCAAAAAGAAAAAATCGTTTCTCCCCGCCCGCCGCGAAGCGGCGGGCGGGGAGAAGCGGGGGCCGGCGCGGGGGCAGCC
>CAZSOG010000411.1:0-5484 GCA_964607555.1 uncultured Pirellulaceae bacterium
TCTGGTGGCTATTCAGTGGGATCGGCGCGGTGTTTCTGGTCGCGGGGATCAGCGCCTTCTTATTGGGACAGCCCTATGGCATCTGGTATGGTCTTGGACTTCCCGGCTTGCTGGGACTCATCTTGTTTCCGTCCCTCATGCCGGTCATCGTACAGCGTTATCGCGTGGCGGAAGAGCGGCGGATACAGGCGGCGGATCTGACGAGAACCTAGTGCAGCGATCGATTCGCGGGGCGGACGCCATGCCGCGCGCCCAACGGCCCGCGTCAAGCGGAAGCCGCGCGCTAGCGCGCCGGCGATCGGCCGGGATGCCGGCGGCCGCTTCGTGCTCGCATGCACGCGACGAGTCCATCTCGCGACCGGCAGCACCTTCGTCCACCACCAGGGCACGCCGCAACCCGCGCTCGGCCAGGTCCGGATGCGTTTGCGGCAGCGTATCGAAATCGAGTGCCTCGCCCGACGCCAGCGATTGAAGATACGCGCGTGTGATTCTCTGAAAAGTGTCCAATCGCTCGTTGTCGGATTGATTCATCGCGGCAATCCTCGTTTTCTGGTATTCTCAGGGTGCTCTGCGTTTGACTTTTTTTGCTTCAATCCGCGCAAGTGCTACCGTTTCTTTTTAGCCTTCGTGTCATGCGCAGCATTCTTGGTTCTCTTTGCTCGAGCTTTGACTTGCAATCGTCCAACCCGGACATGGGCCACAATGGCGCGCACGGGTCGAATCGCCGACCGGCACGTGTGTCAACGGTTGTCACGGGCGTATTGCACCAGACGCATGTAGTCTTCCTGACCGAGCTTCCAGCGCACGGTCCGCGCGCCGCGTGAATAGGTGTGGACTTTTCCCGAACCCATGGGGATGATTATCCCGGGCATGCCTTGCCCGGCAACAAAACAAGAAATCGAATTCAAGCTGTGAACCCCCACGCGGTTACGTTCATGCATGTGGCAATGCAAACACGTCTGAACAACGGACTGCTGGCGGCCGAACATGCCCCAATCCTTCGACGAATTCATCAGCACGCGATAGGTGGCCGCGTCGCCCGGCACGCGTTGGAGACCCCCTTGCTTTAGTCCGTCGAACAAGAGACGCCGTCGCACGACGTACCGTAATGCGTTGACGCCGCGACCGTTCGTTGTCGCGCGATCATCCATGCCGTTGACATTCTTGAATATCCGCATATGAACCAACTCGACGAAATGCGTGGGAACCGGGTTCAGGTGCTGGTCGAGCAGGATCAGAAACTGCACAATGGCCGTTTCGGTCCCAACCGGAATCTGACGCACATCACGTTTCAACAGGACGTACCCGCCGCGCCCGCTCTTCTCCCAGTCAACCCCTTCCCGTTGCAGGTAGTCCAGGTATTTCACCACGGCCGGGCGCCCCTTGGGGAACCGCAGGAAGACGCGATAGTAAGCGCGCCCGCGGATGCTAAACGCCGTGAGCTGTAACTGCCCTTCCTTGGGATCGTGATGCAGCGAACCCGGCAAGTTGTCAATCTCGACCCATTCATTCGGTCGTGTCAACAAACCTGGCGGGAGATAGTCGCGTTCGGGGTTAAAGTCATGCCGTGTGGCAAAATGTGCGGATTGAATGGCGCGCGCATAATTATCAGGGAGTGCATCGATCGCGGACCGGGGCAGCGCGAGTCGTTGAATCGCGCGTGCCAGCTTGTGGCAGAGAATTGCACGACGCCGTATACCCGCCCGGCCGTCCGCTCTCAATTCCTCCGGTTCAATCTGATAGTCGGCAACGGCGGCGCGGCGGCGCGCCAGATCGCGGTCACCGAAATGCGCGATATTCTGGCCGATGAGATGATCGAAAACAACCCAGAGGTCGCGTTGCAGAAATGCCCGTTTGAGCGGCGCGTCGATCAGTCGCTCGCCATGCGATTCGAGGAACTCGTCCAGCAAGCGGTTCTCAAGCTCGAACCTATCCGGTCGGGAGAAGTATCGCGTCTTGGGCCAGGCCAGAATGCCCAGTACATCGCCCCCTTCGATACGTTCCACGGTCGGCCCGGGCGCCAGCGCGCCGCGCCGCAAGAGCCGATCCCACGCGTCCAACGTGGTCGTGTCAGCGGGGTATTGGGGACGCGCCGGCAGTCGGCTGGGTCGTGTGTAGAAGACCGCGAACAGACGGTTCCAGAGGTGGTTCGGGTCCGCGTCGTAAAGTGGTAATGGTCGCGCGCCGCGTAGCGAACCACGCAGCGGTCCATCCGTGTAGTACCATGGATCGTCCTTCGCTACATCGGGATTGAGCGTCGAAGGGCCGCTCATGGCGCGCGTTTGCGCGCCGTTGTTCCCGGCGATCACATGTCGCATCGGCATCGCCACCGTCCAGCTTCCAGCCCATAGCAACAGGAACAGTAAGATAGTCGGTAATCGTGGCATGCTCACACTCCTCTTCCGTTGCTGAAACCCGTCCACATTATTCTCTCCGTGGAGATCGCGTTTTGCAACCAGACCGTGACAAAGATGAACCGAAGTGCGCACGTGGACTAATCCGCGCCGGCATCGTTTTCGGCAGTGATGGCGACGCAGAACGGTGCCGCGGTCGTGTTCGCCGAGCGCATGTCGATGCCGACGACTTTCTTCTCCGGGTGCGGGTTCTCCCACGTTCTCAGGTACAACCGCAACGTGCGGCCGCACTTTCGCGCGACCGGATTGTTGCCGGTCCAGACGGCGTACGCGCGCGTGACCGGCGCCCAATCATCAATGTTCCACCAGTTCCGCACGTCTTGCCCGTAAACGATGGGGATTGTAGCCGTCGCGCTGTCCGCGTAGTGGACCGTGTACTGTCCAATCAGAGTACCGTCGCCGCCGCGCGGCTTGCCTGTGTCGGCGGCGGCGTGCAGCAGGTGGAGCCTGGCGAGCTTCTGGCCGACGGGAATCCCGGTGACCGCCCCGGGTCGGCCAGGTGGTGTCGCCGTGCCCAAAGAAAGCAACTTGGCCAATGTTTGGCCAATTGAATTTCCCGTCGCCGCCGCGGACGGGCCGCCGGCGTCGGGCAACTGAATCAGCGCGTCGCTGATATGGAAACGCACGCCGCCGAACGTCCGCGCCCGGCGCGGCAGCGCCGCGAGATTATTTTCCGCGCCGGGGCCGTGCCGCTTCCGCCGCGTCGCGTGCTTCTTCCGCGGTTTGCCGTGCCTTGGCCTCGGCGGTGGCGCTGCGGGCCGCAGGGAGGGGCGCCCCCAGCGCGTGCACCCGGTCGTGCTCGGCGAAGAAGGCTTCGAGGTCCGTGGCCAGGTCCGGGTTCGCGTCCAGAATCCGTCGCCGATCGGGTTTCCGACCCGCTTCGCATGCCTCCAGATAGTCGGCGATGACCCGCTCCAACTGCTCCGTCCGCGGTGTGCGGCTGTCGCTCTCTTGTTCGGCCATGACTTGACTCCCATCAACATCAAATAACCACGGTCACGCTCAGCCCGACTCCGCCACGGGAGAGCTGGAGCGCGCCGAGTGACACCGACCGGTTCCCACGGTTCAATCCTTCGAGCAATCCGGCCCGGGACGTCCTTCTGAGGGCGGCTATCCCGGTGGAGCGCTGGTTCTGCAGTACAAGCGTCCCCCCGCGCGCTTCCCGCCACCGCCGGGTTGATCCCGGTGGAGCGCTGATTCTGCACTACAAGCGTCCCCCGCGCGCTTGCCGCCACCGCCGGGTTGATCCCGGTGGAGCGCTGATTCTGCACTGCAAGCGTCCCCCGCGCGCTTCCCGCCACCGCCGGGTTGATCCCGGTGGAGCGCTGATTCTGCACTACAAGCGTCCCCCGCGCGCTTGCCGCCACCGCCGGGTTGATCCCGGTGGAGCGCTGATTCTGCACTACAAGCGCCGGCCTCAACCCGACCATCTTCCCGCGACCACCAGCGTCTACGGCTTACGCGCCGGCGCGTTCAGTTCCACCTTGACGGTCGTGCCACGCATCACGGTAACGTTGGCGGTGGTGCTCGGTGCCCCGGTCCCACGCTGCCACGGGCCGAGTCCAACCTGGTAGGTGCCCTCACGGAGCCCTTTGATGAGAGTCTTGCCGCTCGTCAGTTTCGCGGCGCTGGCATCCTGCCAGTAGTAGTGAACTTGGGGCGGTGGCGGCGCCCCCGCTTCGTCCAAGGGGATGTAGGTGATGGCGGTCTCCTTGGTTGGCCCCACCACCGTGACTTCGAGCGTACCGAGCCGACTCGGGTCCACCGTTAAGTTCACGGTCGCGTTTGGTTTCGTGGCCGTCAAATCGACCCATTTCCAATCGAAGTATCCTTGGCACTCGAGTTCGCCGTGTGGCAGGAGGTGGTTTTCACGCACGTAGACGAGGTACCTGCCGGGCGGACGGTTGCTATGCTGGTGGGTCAGCCGTCTGGTCTTTTTGTTCCATGAAACCGACGTGTTACGCGGCTTCCAGGTCGTGCATGACATGGTGCCGCCGGTTTGCCGCAGGTCAATGCCGACCGCTGGGCTTTCCAGCGAACCTTTTGGGTCCTGGCCGAGGCATCCGACCCAGAGCCGGAGCCCTTCGCCGTTACGTGGGACCCTGATAAGGCCGCTGATCGTGCCCGACTCGGACACGGCGGCGGTGGCGTGGGCACGCGTGCCGTCCGCCGCGACCTGCACCGTGAATGTGCCGGCCACCACGCTGTGCTGGTCATCCTTCAAACACAGGTAAACTCGGCCGGGAAGCTTGCCGCCCGTTGGTTTGCCGAACTGAAGCAGCAGGGCGTACTGGCTCATGAAGGTCTTGCTCTCCGGCACGCCTTCACCCGGTTTTACCCGCCATTTTAGAATCACATGAGGGCCACCGTAGCCGGACTCGGGCATGACGCGGAACTGGTGGCCTGCAAGACGCTCGCCGGCTTTCAAGAACAGCACGATATCGATGGCGAGGTCAGGGAAGAAGTCCTTGCCTTGGCGCAGCGTGAGCCACGAGTCTTGTTTGAGTTTCGCGGCCGCCAAATGGAACGGCCGGCCGTGGATCCGGCCCCGGACCGGTGTGTTGGGGATCTTCATCTTCGCCAGGTTCATCGTCCAAAGCGGCAAATCGGCGTGTGCGCCATCGTCGCCAACGTGCGTCTGATCGTGCTGGCTCGCGTACGCCCGATCCGTGGCGCTCAGCCGCGCGATCGGCACGGTAATCACCGACCCGTCGGGCTTTCGGAGAACCGCGTTCTGCCCTTGGATCTTGACCAATTCGGCTTCGACCGAGTACATGCCGGTCGCATCGGTCCATTTCCGGCCCCAGGCCGGCGGCGTGGCCAGGGTTAGCAGGCCGCAGCAACAGAGCATCAGCATTCCACATTTCATGTTTTTCTTCCTTATGCGAGTTGGACGTTGTTCGGTAGTGGGCGGTGCCATTCACGGCTCGGAAGCAACTGCACGGTTACCCTACTATACCAAGCGTGAATCCAGCGCCGATGTAGCGCGCGAAAAAAGGAATTTTTGGGTCTTCACCAAAATTTGTGGGTGAACTCACCAGGAATCGAATGAGCGTAGGAGAAGGTTTAT
>CAZSOG010000412.1:0-5466 GCA_964607555.1 uncultured Pirellulaceae bacterium
GCAGATGGCCGAATTGCGGCTCCGCAGCAGATCGCTCATGAATAATCCGGGCTAGACTCGTTCACCCACGGGGCAAGCCCGTGGGGGTCCTTGACCGCACAATTTGCTACCATCGGCTCAACAGTTGTACATTTTGCACTTTGCAATATTCCTCTTTCCGTCTTCCCCCGCTCCCGTTCAACGTCTTCATATTCTTGCCAAGAAATATTCTTGCCCCCGTCTTCGCGCGCCGCCATACGATCAACGATTCGCGGAGAAGATCGGGCAAGAATATTACCAGGCAAGAATATAAGAGCCTGGCTCCAATCGAGCAAACACTTGCCTCTTGTGCACGCTTAGTGTTATGTATACACTAAGAATCTGTCCAAAAACCTGATTTCAAAGTTTTCGATGGACGTGGACGCCCGTCGAGGAAGCGGATAGACGCTTTGCGGAAACGGTTTTGTGACAGGCTCCGAGACGCGTTGCTGCAATTGGTTGGCGGAGCTGCCGACGCACGAACGTGCGTGATGGACGCGGCCGGCAATCGTGGTCTAACCGGGAGGTACCATGGGTGGGAGCCATTTCGCCGACGGCTGGAGTTGGGCGCTGCTGACGGATTTATACGAATTAACCATGGCCCATGGATACTGGCGGATGGGTCTGAGTGAGCGGCGTGCGGTATTCCATTTATTTTTCCGTGAAAACCCGTTTGGTGGCGCGGTCGCGGTCGCGGCCGGCTTGGCGGACGCATGTCATCTGCTTGATGCGTTTCGATTCGCGGACGATGACGTGGCTTATCTTGGGTCGTTGCGCGGCGCGGATCATCGGCCGCTATTCGCGGCGGAGTTCTTGGACTATCTGCATGCTGTGCGGTTGGTATGCGACATCGATGCGATTGTGGAGGGGACCGTTGTTCAACCGGACGAGCCATTGGTACGTGTCGAAGGCCCGTTATTGCAGGCCCAGATCATCGAGTCGGCGCTGCTGAACTGTATTAATTTCCAGACGTTGGTGGCGACGAAGGCGGCGCGGATTTACCAAGCGGCACGTGGCCGACCGGTACTGGAGTTTGGGTTACGTCGGGCGCAGGGTTGCGACGGCGCCCTGGCCGCGAGTCGGGCGGCCTATATTGGCGGCTGTTCGGCGACCTCGAACGTGCTGGCCGGGAAATTACTTGGTCTTCCGGTACGCGGCACGCACGCCCATAGTTGGGTATTATGTTTCGCCGACGAGCCGGCCGCATTCGAGGCGTATGCCCGTTCGATGCCGGGCAACTGCATCTTCCTGGTCGACACATTTGACGCGCACGCGGGCGTCCGGCACGCGATCGACGCAGCCAAGCGGCTTCGAGAGCACGGGCATCAGGCGATTGGGATTCGGCTGGATTCAGGCGATCTCGCGGCACTCAGCCGGGACGCGCGGCGGATGTTGGACGATGCCGGCCTGGCGGACATGAAAATCGTTGCCAGTAACGACCTGGATGAGCATGCCATCACGCGTCTATTGGATAACGGCGCTCCGATTGATCTCTTCGGTGTCGGCACGCGGCTGGTCACCGCCTATGACCAACCGGCTTTGGGAGGCGTGTACAAACTTGCCGCGTTACAGGACGCGTCGGGCAGGTGGCAGGACAAACTCAAGTTATCGGAAGAGCGGATCAAGATCTCGACGCCCGGCATTTTGCAGGTCCGCCGTTTTTTCCGATCGGGCCGGCCGATCGGTGACGTTATTTATGATCAGCCGACCGGTCTTGCCGAGCCGATCACGGGCGTCCGTCCCGATGGCGAGCGGTTTCCATGCACGCCGGCCGACGCGCGAACGGATCTGTTGGTTCCGATTTATCGTGCCGGCCAACGGACGTATGAACCGCCCGCGTTGAAGGTCTCTCGGCAGACAACCATTGATCAGCTCACGCTGTTTTCCGATTGGTTGCGGACGGACGCCATGTCCGGCGGCTACCCGGTTGGACTCGATTACCAGCTATCCCGGCACAAGGACGAATTGGTCCAGTCCCTGCAGGAGGTCCGATCATGAAACTCATCAAAGTCGCGGCGGGCGTTCTGAACCAGACACCGCTTGATTGGAACGCGAATTGCACGAACATACGGAACGTGATCGCAGCTGCCCGCGCGCGCGGCGTTCAGGTGCTTTGTCTGCCCGAGCTCTGCATCACCGGGTACGGGTGCGAGGACGCGTTTCTCGCACCTGGCGTGCAACGCACGGCCGCGGAAATCCTGCTGGAAAGCGCGTCTGCTTCTGATGGCATGATTGTGTCACTAGGTCTGCCGGTCATGTACGGTGGTGGATTATTCAGCGCCGCCTGCTTGCTGGTCGACGGGCAGGTGTGCGGGTTTGTCGGCAAACAGAACCTGGCCGGCGAGGGAATCCACTACGAGCCACGCTGGTTCAAACCTTGGCCGGCCGGCACGCGCGCCGACGTGCGCGTCGGGGATCGGCATTACCCGATGGGAGACTTGATATTCGACTGCGATGGTGTTCTGATCGGTTTCGAGATCTGCGAGGACGCGTGGGTCGCCGACCGTCCGGGTGGCGAACTGGCACAGCGTGGCGTGGATATCCTTTTGAACCCGAGCGCGAGCCACTTTGCGTTCGGCAAACACGAGGTGCGGGGCCGGTTCGTGCTGGAAGGATCACGTGCGTTTCAGGTCAGTTACGTCTATGCCAACCTGCTGGGCAACGAAGCGGGAAGGGCCATCTACGACGGTGACGCAATGATCGCCAGTGCCGGCACCTTGTTGGCGACGGCGCCCCGGTTTTCATTTCGCGACTTTCATTTGACCACCGCCGTGATCGACGTCGATTACACACGCATGATGCGCGCCCGCAACGGCAGTTTTCGTCCGGATGTGTCCGACGGTGGCCGGTACCGTATCGAAACCGGGTTTGCGTTCGCGGACCAGGCCGTCGAGCCGAACAGGGTGGTGATCCCTGCCTGGGAGAATGACGCGCATCTGAAGGAAGAGGAGTTCGCACGCGCGGAAGCACTCGCGCTGTACGATTACCTGCGCAAGAGCCGGTCGTGCGGCTTCGTCGTGTCGCTTAGCGGTGGGGCCGATTCGGCGGCCGTCGCGTGCCTGATTGCAACCATGGTTCAGTTGGGGGTCCAAGAGATCGGGCACAGTGAATTCACGCGCAAACTCAGTTACATCACCGGCCTCTCCGAACTGACCGACACACGTGAACTGGTGCGGCGTCTCTTGACGTGCGTTTACCAAGCCACGCGTAACAGTTCCGATGTGACCCGGAACGCGGCACGTGCCGTCGCCGAGGGCATCGGCGCGAATTTCCTCGAATTCGATGTGGAGCCGGTCGTGCGCGATTATACCAGACTCGTGTCGGACGCGATCGGCCGCGAATTGACCTGGCAACGCGACGACGTGACGCTGCAGAATATTCAGGCGCGCGCCCGCGCGCCCAGCGTCTGGATGCTGGCCAATCTTCATAACGCCCTGTTGCTGGCGACCAGCAACCGGTCGGAGGCCGCAGTCGGCTACGCGACCATGGACGGCGACACATCGGGCGGCCTGTCGCCCATCGCGGGGATCGACAAAGCGTATCTGCGCCGCTGGTTGCAATGGCTCGAACAGAACGGCCCGGCCGGCTTGGGACCGATCGCCGCCCTGCACGCGGTCAACGCACAGCAACCGACCGCCGAGCTCCGCCCGCCGTCGGCCGGCCAGACGGACGAGGAGGACCTGATGCCCTATCCGGTGCTGGATGTCATCGAACGCGCGGCCATTCGCGATAAACTGATGCCAATCGAAGTGCTGCAACGGCTCCAGGTCCAATATGACCAAAGCTATACGACCGCGCAGCTCGCCATGTGGGTCGAGCGGTTCTTTCGACTCTGGTCGCGCAATCAGTGGAAACGGGAACGCTACGCGCCCTCGTTCCACCTGGACGACGAAAACCTCGATCCAAAAACCTGGTGCCGATTCCCCATCTTGTCGGGCGGGTTCCAACGCGAATTGGACCGATTGCGTGAATATGTGAATGGAAATCAGAACGATGGTTACTAGGAAACGTTTTTCGTACGAATACCCGCGGCCGGCCGTGACCGTCGACTGTGTCGTGTTCGCACTCGACCTGGACGAACTCAAGGTTCTGTTGATTCAACGCGACCACGATCCCCACGCGGGATTCTGGGCCATTCCGGGTGGGTTCGTGGACGAGAATGAATCGCTCGAGGGCGCCGCGCGGCGCGAGTTGGAAGAGGAGACCGGTCTGCGCATCGGTTTCTTGGAGCAGCTGTATACATTTGGGGAAGTCGGTCGAGATCCGCGCGGCCGCGTGATTACTGTCGCATACTGGGCACTGGTACGGCGGTCCCGGCATCGGCCGCGCGCGGCGAGTGATGCGCGGCAGGCGAATTGGTTCGCGCTGCGCGAGCTGCCGTCACTGGCATTCGACCACGCGCGCATATTGGAAGTCGCCCGGGACCGGCTCCGCGCCAAGGTGCGGTACCAGCCGATCGGATTCGAGTTATTGCCGGCCAAGTTCTCGCTCGGGCGCCTGCAGCAGCTCTACGAGACGATCCTCGATCGTCCATTGGACAAACGCAACTTTCGCCGTAAAATCTTGAAAATGGGAATATTGGTCGAGCTGGAGGAAACGCAACGGGGAGTACGCCACCGCGCGGCACGACTCTATCGATTCGATCGTCCGGCCTACAACAGATTGTGCCGAGAAGGCTCGGATTTTGCGCTATAACGCTGACATGAACGGAAGAAGGAACTGGTACCGCCCGATCATCCCTGGGTTCGGTCGACGCGGCTTGTCGGCACGTCGCTCGGTGCCTGAGCGCTGCGCCAGGATCGGTTAACCACCCCCGGCATCCGGTTTCCAACATGCACGATGGACGCCCCCGTCCGTCGCGTCTGCTACGCTTGTGCCGTGGCACTCAGTTTGTCCCACTGGATGCCGACGCGCCGCAGTGCGTAACCGATCTCTTTCGTATAGTTGCGGTACGCAACCATCCAGTGGAACCCGGGCATGCGCCCGGCAACCAGCTCATCCGGCACATCGTACGCGACGTCGATCTGATTGCGGCAGATAGGCAGGAATGGAGCATCGACGATTTTGCCGAGTAAGCCCATCCAACGCTCCGTTTTCACGCTCGCTCATGGTTTTCTCCTTCGACTCGTGGTAGGACAGGGGTGCTCCAAACGTCACACGGATGGAGGAAAAGGGCATGTTCGTCGGGGTGCGAATAGCCACGCCAACACAGCCTGCTCAATGTCACTCGTGGACTTTGTCGCAAGACTGCCCAGGCAGGGCGTCGATCCGCCTTTCTCGACCTCCTTCAGTCGCGCTCCCGTCGTTTGCTTGGAAACATGCGCGCACCGTGCGCGCATCCTACAGCCTAAGAATCTAATGCGGGAGGCCCGCAACCCACAAGGGAGTACGCTCTCGTTCCGCAGCGCTCCCGTTGTTCGCTTCGAAACATGCGCGCACCGTGCGCGC
>CAZSOG010000413.1:0-5452 GCA_964607555.1 uncultured Pirellulaceae bacterium
TTTCGGAGAAACGCTCTACCTATAGCGCCCAAAAGAGCGGTTTGTAGCGCCGCCCGATAGCCAGGTGGGCGGCACATGTAGGTCGGTTTTCCAAACCGACCGCGCGCAAATCCAGAACCCATGCCCCGCCCGGGGCCGCACCAAACCTAGACATCGAACGGCGCCCGAGACGGCTCGGAGAGCCGCTCTACGTGTAACGCCCAACTCACGATTGCCAACGCCGCCCGATAGCCAAGTGGGCGGCACAGGGAGGTCTGTTCTCCGAACGGACCGCGCGCAACCCCAATCGCGTGCCCCTCTGCGCTTCCCCCCGCCCAATGCGTAATTCGCCGCGAGAACTTGACTCAAATGCACCAAGTCTTGTCCCCTAAGGTCTCTGACCGAGCGCGGCCGCCGATGCGCCACGCCCCAGCCATTCCATCCAGCCATCCCATTTTAACTCAAATCAGCCAGTTCGAAGCCCGCCGAATCCGTCGACAGCCGTGTTTCGACTTGCGTGCCAAACGGGGTTTCTATACCATTCCACCCCCGTCGGCATTCGTTCATGAGAATGGCAACCGACGAGCATGCAAACTTGGTTGCGCGTTTGGCGTGGGTCGTTGTCTTTTCATCTCTTCATTTTGCAGTTGGACAATGGGCAAGATCGGGCGTTCTTCCATCTGGCTCGCTACAGGTTTCCTCATCATCGGGGGGTGCGCCACGCGTGCGCTCCAGCGAACCACGCTTGACCCGCTCACCGAAGTCCAGACGCCGCCGACAACCGGTCCAACGGAGCCGACGGTCGTGCCGCCAGTGAATTCAGCCGAACCAAACCACGTCAAAACGGCCGCGAGCGCCGACGCGGTGCAAGCCGTCTTGATTAGCGACTTGGCCAAGAAAAATGGATTTTCGCCGGAAAAGACGGCGGCCATCCTCACCGAGTTGCGTGATGCCAGTCCTGCGACGCGGCCGGTGCTAACGCAACTCGTGCTTGAATACCTCTCGGCAGGGACCGGGCAACGGAGTGTCGTACAACCGACCGTGCTGCAACCGCAACGGGCGCAGTCGGCAATTGAGGGACTGATCGGCGCGTCCTCATCGGGCGACTCGACGATGGCCGTCGCGCCGCGTTCACCGAGCGATCGCCACGTCCGACAACCATCATCGAGCGGCCGCGGTGCGGCGCAATCAGGTTACTCGAATATGCCGACGGCATTTCCACGCACGCGTCCGGCGGCGGCCGCACGACCAACGGAGCCTTCACCTGCAGCGGCTCCCGACGCGTCGGGCGGAGCGCGGCAAATAATGGTGTCGGCTGGCGGCCAGGTGCCGGAACAGGTCGCGCGACTTGATCAAAGTCGCTGGTCCAACAGTCCCGCCAGTGTCGCGGGACCGCCGCCCCAGGCGGCCGGCCAGGACGGTACAGCGCGCACAGCCCCCAACGCCGACCCAACAAACTGGCGCAAGCAATTGCGGCAAGTCATCAGTGGCTTGGAAACTCAGCTGCAAGATGATTCGATCGACGACAAGGATCGCTTTCGAATGGAAAGTTACGTGGGCCTGTTGTATCTGATCTCGGAAGATCGCGAGAAAGCGTTTGAAGCGTTGCACGATTATCGAGACGAACAAGAACTGGAGTTCTGGCGCCAGACGCTCATGGGTCTGGGAATTCTGTTGGACCCGGACGAACTGCCGAAGTTCAAGTATCGTGCCGAGTCGGCGGCGGAGTGTTTTCGGCAAGGCGAAGACGCCCTGGCCAGCCTTGGGCCACTGCATTTGAACAACCTGGCGTTCTGTACGAAAGTGACCGGATTTGGCGACTACGAGGAGTTCGAATCGTATGCGTTTCGGCCGGGCCAGCAAGTGCTGCTCTACATCGAAGTCGAAAACTACACTGTGGAACCAATCGAGGCGCCGACCAAGCAAGCGCGCTGGCTCCACGGCCTGCATGGAACGATCAACGTGCCGATGTATGAAACGGAACTCCACGGCCGTTACGAGATCCTGGACGCGCAACAACGCACGGTCGCCTCACGGATCCTGCCGGTCGATCGCAACCGCTGTCGCAACCATCGCCGCGACTACTTCATTCCGTACATGCTGTACTTGCCCGAGAAGATCCCATCAGGATCCTACACGCTGGAGCTTGTGATCGAGGACAAGAAAGGGAACAAATTCGGCAACGCGGTCATCGATTTTCGCATACGATGAACCGTGCGTCAGTCAGTCTAGCATGCCCTGAAAGTCCGCGTTGAAGTCGCCGTCCATGCCGAGTTGCACTTTGAGTTCGTCAAACATGCGTGCGTACTGATCACTTGACGAATGGACGTGCTCGGCCTCCGTGATGAACTTCATTTCCTCATTCTCCGTGATACCACGCGCGCGAAGAATCGACTCGAATTGTTCCAACGGATCGCCATAGACAATCAGCATCTTGTGCTCGTCGAATTGCACTTCCTGCGGGACACTCGGATTCAGAACGGCGATACCGGTGCAGCCGTCGTTCACCAGCATATCCTCGAAGTCCCACAAGATGCTCTCCAACACCGGCATATCGATGTGTTCACGATACAGGTCCGCGTGGCCGCCGTTATCGTGGTGATGGCTCGTTTCGAGGACCACGTCAACTTCCCCGCCCAGCGGTTCAAGCAACTCCATGAACAACTCGAACAGCATGTCGCTGGACGCGGATACCATCAGCACGGGCACGCGCGTCTGGCTCTCTTCATCCTGATACGTGTCGCGCCGAAATCCCTGGCACGGGATCACCTGGAGATCATAGGACGGACGCACCGCATCGGTCAGCATGAAACTCCCGTAGCGTTGCACTCCGAGATGTGCTTCGAGCTCCTCTTCACTGAGATGTTCGAAGCTACTTGTCCGCGGCGCCGGCATCTCCTCGTGGAGGACATTTCGGAAGAATCGCTTCAGGAACCCCATGGTCGACCTCAAATTATTCAACTGTCGAATCGATGCGTTGGCAACCATCCCGCGCGGGAGCCGAATACCAGTGACGCGAAGCAACAAGGGCCGGTCACAAGCAACACGTTCGCGTGAAGTCACCGTTGGCCAGGGGTCGGTGGAAATCGTTACAACCGGAACAGACCATCCGTATCGAAAAAACACGGATTGTCCGGACGGCGTGGGCCACTACCCTCAGCACCGGAACGAACAAACGAGCCGGCGGCGATGTGCCTTGGTCTACCCAAAGTCTAGCATTCAAGTGCGCGCCGGCGCGAAAACAAAATTTTTCGGCGGTCTTCCGCACGCCGTGCGATCAGACCGCTCGTTATACGCCGTTTGTTTGCTATACTCGATGACGATCACTGGCATATTCCAGTGGCATGGCAACTCGTTCTGTAACGATCGAGTTGTCCATGCGGCGCGATCCAAAGCCGCGCTTGCAACCGTCGACGCATCACTTCGAACAGCGAGTTTCCGACATGTATCCGACGTTCGCCACTGCCGGCACCAGACGCCACCCACTTCCGTGGTTTTCTCACTACACCACGTTGACTATTCTGGTGATCGGAGTCGCGTTGGGCGGCTGCGATGCGCCGAATGATCGTCCTGATAACACGCCGGCACGAGACGCCCAGCGTCCCGCGACTTGCTCGGAAACATGGGACGCCGTGTTCCAGGGAGATGCCAAAATCGGCTATTCCCACACGCAGATCGAGCCGCTCCGCGATGACACCGAAGCGCGTATCAAGATCACTCGTGAACAGCACCTGAAATTGCAACGGTTCGGGCAGTCACTGGAGATCACCGTGCACATCGAGAGCGTCGAGGCAACCGACGGTGCCGTCAAGTCATTCGTGATGCGCACCGAGGCCGGCCCATCTCCGATCGTGGTCACAGGAAAAATCAGCGATCATCAGTTGCATATCACGACCACCAGCCAGGGCAAACGCTCAACACGCGACATCGACTGGCCGACAGGAACGGGCGGGTTCTTTGCCGACGAACTCTCCCTGAAACGGTCGCCCATGAAACCGGGCGAACAGCGGCAACTGAAGACACTCTGGCCGGGACTCGCTGGCGTGCAGATCATCTCGATGAATCTCGCGGCACTGGCCCCGGAAGACGCCTCCCTACTGGACGGTGTCCGGCGTTTATTAAAGATTCGCACGACGATTCGGATGGGCGACCAGAGTATCGAAGGGTTTTACTGGACAACGGAGTCCGGCGAGGTATTGAAGACGATGTTGGCGGGCATGGAACAGATCACTTACCGAACGACGAAGGCAGTCGCGCTGGCCGAAGCAAGCGGCATGACATTTGATCTGGGACAGGACTCGGTCGTTCACGTTGCCACCCCCCTGCCCCACCCCTACCGAACAGAGCAGGTCGTGTATCAGGCACATCTCAAGGACGCGAATCCCGTCGATGTTTTTGTCACGCAGTTGGGCCAGCAAGTGGCACCGATCGACGCGCATTCGGCGCGCATTACCGTAACCGCGGTGCGTCCCGACCAACCGGAGAAAGTCAAGTCGACCACGCCACCGAAACCGATGGACAGCGCGCCAAACAATATGATCCAGTCGGACGATCCCCAGGTCGTCAAACTCGCCGGGCAAGTCGCCACGCACGCGGCCGATTCCTGGCAAGTAGCGTTGGCGCTCGAAAAATGGGTCCGTGAAGCGATTCAGAAAAAGAACTTTAGCCAGGGGTTCGCCACGGCCGCCGATGTGGCACGAACCATGGAAGGCGACTGTACCGAACACGCCGTGTTGCTCGCCGCACTGTGCCGCGCGCGCGGAATCCCCACGCGCGTCGCCGTCGGTCTGATCTACTCCGCGCACGACCAGGGGTTTGCGTTTCACATGTGGGACCAGGTCTGGATTCGCGATCGCTGGATCCCAGTCGATGGAACCCTCGGCCTGGGCGGTTCCGATGCGGCACATATCACGTTGGGAACAAGCAGCCTATCGACAAGTGAGGCCGAAACCATGATATTGCGCGTGGCAAAAGTGCTGGGCCAGCTTGAGTTACGGATTCTGGACGTGAAACCGGGCAGCCCGACGGCATCGTCCGGTCGGTCGCCGAAAAATTAGCCAGGCCTTCGCAACGTGAGATGATCAGATATTCGCGCGAATTGGCATCAATGAGTGTCCCGTGCCATCCACGGGTTCGTGAACCGCGAATCCCTGAAGGCATCTTGGTTCGCTTCCCAACTAAGATTATCTTAGTGGCAGCGAATATGCCCTCATCGTCACATCGCCGATGATGTACGCAATTGAAACAGGGGGGCGCGAATGGGGGGGAATGGCCGCGGACCGACCGAGCCGCGACCAGAACCAGCTGCACGGCCGCCCGGACTTTAGAGACATTATGGGGCAAGATTTGTTGCACTTGAGTCAAGTTTTTGAGCCGGACTACGCCTCGGTCGTGGACGGGGAGAAGCTGGGGATTTGGGTTGCTGGGTGGGGCGGGGGGGAAGTGCAGAGGGGCATGCGAGTGGGGTTGCGCG
>CAZSOG010000414.1:0-5440 GCA_964607555.1 uncultured Pirellulaceae bacterium
ACGGTCTTTCGGGAAGATCATGTTTTCAGTACGGCAAAGCCCGACGGCATTTACAAAGCAACCTTGGGCTCGGCCGTCGACGGTCGTGAGTGCTCGGCAACGTGGCGAGTTACCGTACCGACCGACATCACGAATGTCACGTACGGCGTTGTGGCGACCAATCGTTCATCGGCGTCGTATGTTGCCCTGCGGAACAGTTTTGATGGAAGCCACTTCCATGAGTTCTACCGCAAAGCAGATGGCCGTTTTCCGTTCGACCAGCAGGTGGTGAAGACCATCGCCGGTGATCAGATTCCGACGGGCACTCGGCAAGCGTTGATGCAGTGTGCGTTTTTCTGTCGCGGCGGCGCGCGAACGTACGGCATGGATGGGATCCAGGACCTGTGGATACGCGTCCAGCACAAGCCACGAGACACGGAGTTTCACCCGTTCGACGTAACATACCGCTGGATAGAGCATCGCGCGAGTGGGGAGGTTCGCCGATCGCATACGGAGCGAATCGCGAAACTGCCGTACCAGTATGTGATCAACACGGCGGGGCAACGTGACCCGACCATGGAGAGTGTGCAGCTGAGTCTGTCGGGCAGCGATGGTGCCGCCGCGGCGGCACGTTATGGGTACTCGGACGGCGCGGATGTTGGCACGATGTATGAACCGCCACATATCATCTATCAGTGGGGTCGAAATCTAGCTGTGGGAAAACCATACACGGTCAGCCGCCCCGCAAGCGCGAAATCGCGAAACCCAGACACCGACGGACGTGAGCTGACAAACGGCATGATTATCGCGCCGACCGATTGGGTTCGGGACGCCGTCGTACAACCGGCAACCGCGTTCTGGGACGCCGGCAAGCCGGTTCGTATCGTCGTGGATCTTGGTGCCAGCGACTCGATCACGGGCGTACGAGTGAGCACGCATCAGCCGAACGTCGTATACTGTCATCCGTGGCGTGTGGAAATCGCCGTTTCAACCGACGCGACCGCATGGCGCGATGTCGGTACGATCCATCACGATGATCTGTGGAAACCGCCGATCGACTATGAACCTTGGGAGCACGACGACGATCCGCGCTATGCCCCGCTGCCCGCCGGCGGGCGTCTGGCCTACTCGTTTCCACTCGTTTTCCCGGAAGTGGTCTCGGCACGCTATGTACAATTCATCTGCGCGCCGTTGGAAGGGCACGGATTGGGACTTTCCGAACTCCAGATATTCGACCACGTGTCGGTACGCAGCACGAAGTAGATTGCCCGGAGGACAAGTCAATGAACGTGAAGGTCTTACGCGACGCGCTCGTGTCGCTACTGATGGTTGCCGTGGGATCCGTGTGTGGTGCGGCTGGCGCAACACCCGAACAGGCTGCGCGTGGCGTCTTGCAGCGTCTTTTGGAGAATCGCGCTGACGCGTTTGTCCTGGAGTCGATCCCCAAGGATCACGGTCTCGACGTATTCGAGATAGAATCGGTTGACGGCAAGATTGTCGTGCGCGGATCGGATGGCGTGGCCATCGCGTCGGGCGCGAATTGGTACTTGCGGAACTCCTGTCACTGCCAGGAGTCATTTTGCGGCGACCAAATCAAATTGCCCGCGCGGCTTCCGGTCCTGAAGAACAAGGTCCGCCACACGAGTCCGTACAAGTATCGGTACTGCTTCAATTTCTGCGCGTTCAGCTACACGCTGGCCTGGTGGGACTGGGATCAATGGCAGCGCATGATCGATTGGATGGCCTTGCACGGCATCAACATGCCGCTCTCGGTTACGGGCCAGGAGGCGGTTTGGCAGGCTGTTTATCGCAAGTTCGGACTGACGGACCAGCAGATCGGCCAGTTTCTGGTCGGGCCAGGCTACCTGCCGTTCGGTTGGATGGGCTGTATCGACGGTTGGGGAGGTCCGCTGCCACAAACATGGATCGATCAGCACCTGCAATTGCAGAAGAAGATCGTCCAACGGGAACGTGAACTCGGGATGACCCCGGTGCTGCAAGGGTTCACCGGCCATGTGCCGGCGGCTTTGAAGCAACGGTTTCCGGACGCGAAGCTGCAGAGACTGCCGAGCTGGTGTCAGTTTCCGGGGAGCTGGTTCGTCGACCCGCGCGATCCGCTTTTTCAGAAGGTCGGCAAGGCGTTCGTCGACGAACAAACTCGGCAGTTCGGCACCAGCCACCTGTACGCGTCGGACACGTTCATTGAGATGTCACCACCGAGCGACGATCCGGCGTTTCTTGCCGCGATGAGCAAGGCAGTTTACGGGGCGATGGCGGCCGCGGACCCCGAGGCGATCTGGGTGATGCAGGGATGGCTGTTCTTCAACAACCCGCGATTCTGGAAACCACCGCAAACCAAGGCCCTGTTCGATGCCGTTCCGAATGATCGGATGATCGCGCTGGACCTTTACTGCGAAGTGGCGCCCGTCTGGCAAAAAACCGAGGCCTTTCACGGTAAGCCTTGGGTCTGGTGCATCATTCATAACTATGGCGGCAAGGTCGGGATGTACGGTGGCCTGCCACAAATCACAGCCAATCTGAAAACCGCTCGAACCAGTCCCAAACGCGGCGAACTCAAGGGCATTGGCTTGATCATGGAAGGGTTTGGTTATAACCCGATCGTCTATGATCTGCTGACCGACATGACGTGGCGCGGCGAGGTGCCGGCGCTGAAATCGTGGACCGATGATTTCGTTGTCCGGCGTTATGGGCAGCGCGTGCCGGCGGCCCAGCAAGCATGGCGTTTGCTGGGTCAAACCGTCTATCGTCTGGCGGGGCAATCGGGTTCCACTGTTTGCGCCAGACCGTCACTCCATTTGCGAAGGACCGTGCCCTACGATTCCGTGAAACTCGCGGAGGCGTGGGACCAGCTGTTAGCCTGTGCCGACCAACTGGGCGACTTGGACACGTACCAATACGATGTGGTGCATCTGACACGCCAGGTGCTTGGCGATCTGGCGGGCCATCTGCACGCGGATGTGGTCGATGCCTATGCGGCGCGCGACCCGCGGGCGTTGGGGCAAGCGAGCCGGCGATTTCTGGACCTGATGCGCGACATGGATATGTTGCTGGGTACGCGGCGTGAATTTCTCTTGGGCAAGTGGTTGGGTGACGCGAAACGATGGGCAACGACCGACCAGCAGCGGCGTCTCTATGAGTGGAATGCGCGCAATCTGATTACGTTATGGGGCCCGCGGGACAGTGGTTTGCACGAGTACGCACGACGGCAGTGGTCAGGACTGATGCGCGGGTTTTATCTCAAGCGTTGGGAGAAGTTCGTGGACCGCCTGAACGAGTCGGTCGCGAAGAACAAACCGTTTGACGCGTCGGCGTTCGAGCAAGATATTCGCCGGTGGGAAGAACAGTGGACGCATGCGACGGAAGTCTACCCGGACCAACCGCAGGGCGATTCGGTTCTCACCAGTCAACGAATGTGGCGAAAGTACCGCGACGCTTGTCGCAAGGTCGACGCGCCCGACCATGCGAGCCTCTCGACCGGCAAGCCAACACGCTGCTCGTCTTACCTGGCGAACTACTTGCCAAGCTTTGCCAACGACGGACGCACCCGCGACACGAATGCGTTTTGGGCCACCGACACGGCCATTGACAAGGAGCCTTGGTGGCAGGTCGATCTTGAAAAGCCGATGGAAGTCGGCCGTGTCGTGATCGTGTCTTACTATGGTGACGAACGCTACTATGGGTTCGTGATCGAAACTTCGCTGGATGGAGAAAAATGGGACGTCGTCGCGGATCGGCGCGATAACAGGAAACAGTCAACTCGGGCCGGCTACGCCTGTCGGTTTCCGCCGCGCCGCGCACGGCTGATCCGAGTGAAAATGACGCACAATTCGGCTAACACGGGCCGCCACCTGGTCGAAGTGATGGTCTATGCCAAGTAGGATCGGAATCGTCGGACAGAGTTACGCGGGAAGTGCAGGCGTGAGCTGGATGACTGTGATTTCGCTGATGCAGCGGGAGCAGATCGAGGCGGGCACGGACATCGCGCGCCGAGTTGACTCCTTGAGGAACGCGGACGTGTCGATGCCGGTGACCGTTCCCGGGTATTTGCTCGACCGAGAATACTCCCATATTCTTGCCAGGTAATATTCTTGCCACCTTTTTTTTTGCAAATCCTTGGTCGTACGACGGTGTGCGAAGAGGGGGCAAGAATATCTTGTGGCAAGAAAATGAAAGTCCGCATGCACTCCTGCCAAACGGTCGCTCTTGACGGTCCTGTTGGATGGCAGGGATCGGTTGCTCGTGACGTCAATTGGCGTGCAGGATCCCGGCGCCGAACGTGAACCCACCGCCGAAGGCGCAGAGTCCCAAGCGGCTGCCGGGCGCCGTCTTGGGCAGCACTTCCGCCAGGCAGAGCGGAATACTGGATGACGACGTGTTGCCGTGGTGACGGATGTTGCTGAAGACGTTCACGCCGACGCGGTGCTGAATGGCGTCGATGATGCGCTGGTTTGCCTGGTGGGGGACGACGAGATCGAGGTCTTTCACGGACAAATGCTCCCGTGTGCAGACCTGGTTCAGGCTGGCGACCATGCGGCGTACCGCTTCGGAGAATACTTTCGTCCCTTTCATCTGGATGAAGCCACCGTGACGGAAGGGCACGGAAAGGCTGCTGCCATCTTCGCCCTTGGCCGACAGCTCCGGTCGCAGCACCCGTGCCTGGGCTTTTTCGAAATGTTCTTCGCCGTACAGAACGGATGCGGAAGTCGCATCGCCGAACAGGATCGACGTATCGAAGTCATCCAGGTCCAACAGGGGTGAAAGCACCTCGGCGGTGACGATCAACACGCGGCCGTCGGGACGACTCTGCAGGAAGTCGTAACCTGCCTGGATGGCGTACAGGTAGCCGGAGCAAGCGGCATTGATGTCGAACGCCTGTAACATGGCGTCGGATTTACCGCCGGTCAGGCCGTTCAGGACCTGGCAAGCGGTGGAGGGCGTCATGGACGTCGGGCTGGTTGTCGTGCAGATGACGAGATCCAAGTCGTCGACGATCAGGCCTTCGCGGTCCAGAAGTTTCCAACACGCCTTGACGGCCAGGTCGATGGCACTCTCATCCTTGTCGGCCCAGAGGCGATCTTCGATTCCCGTCCGGCGCAGAATATCGTCGGGCGTCATGCCGCCCGTGCGCGCGGCGAGTTCCTGGTTCGTGACTCGGCGGCTGCCGGAGACCGTGGTGATGGACGAGATGCCCACGTCGAACGCGCGCGGCTTGGTCGTCGCACGCGGCAAGTGGAGTGTGCGGTGACTGTGCCGGCGCCGCAGGACCGGTTGGCCACACTGTTCCTGCTTGATCGGTTTGGGGCGTCCGCCTTGAAGGCCGGTGCGGATCCTGGCCATCACCGCGCCCACGGCGATCGTTTCACCTTCGGCGACCGCGACCTCCTCGACCGTTCCGGTCACTGACGACGTCAACTCGAAAACGCTCTTGGTGGCTTCCAGG
>CAZSOG010000415.1:0-5439 GCA_964607555.1 uncultured Pirellulaceae bacterium
GCGTGGAGCGTCTGTTTCGCACGCTGCCGCTCCCGCCGCGCACGAACTCCTAATGGGCGCGGCCAGCACGCGGAATCCAGCGCCGGGCAACGCCACGGCCGACTCCTTCACGAAGCGCACCGAGCGGTTACGATCTTTTTTCGATGCGATCCTTGCCGACCCAGGGCCGGAGCACTTCGGGGACCACGACGGATCCGTCCGCTTGCTGGTAGTTTTCCAACAGCGCGATCAGCGCGCGGCTGATGGCGATGGCGGTACCGTTCAATGTATGGACGAATTGCGTGCCTTTTTGCCCACGTTGTTTGAAGCGGATATTCAGACGGCGTGCCTGATAGTCCGTGCAGTTCGATGTGCTGGTCACTTCGCCCCATTGGCCGGACTCGCCGCGACCGGGCATCCAGGCTTCCAGGTCGAACTTCCGGTATGCGGGCCCGCCGAGATCCCCGGTCGCCGTATCGACGACCCGGTAAGGGATGCCAAGTTCGTCGAACAAACGGCACTCGATCGCGCACAGTTGGCCGAGCATCGATTCGCTCTCTTCGGGCAGTGTGAACGCGAACATCTCGACCTTGGTAAACTGATGGACGCGATAGAGGCCGCGTGCCGCGCGCCCGGCCGCGCCGGCCTCGGTCCGGAAGCAGTGACTGATACCGCACATCTGGATCGGAAGTTGGTCGGCGTCGAGCGTACGACCGGCCATCATCCCGCCGAGCGTGATTTCGGCCGTCGCGACCAGGTTCAAATTGGAGTTTTCGATGCTGTAAATCTGCGTCTCCGGACCACGGGGAATGTACCCGGTGCCCTGGAGGATTTCGGTGTATGCCAAGTCCGGCGTGATGACCGGCGTGAACCCCTCGGCGATCAGCAGCCGCATGGCGAACTGTTGCAATGCGAGTTCCAGCAGCACGGCGTCGTTGCGCAGGAAATAGAACCCGTGTCCCGCGACGCGCGCTCCGGCCTCGAAATCGATCAAGTCCAGTCGTTCGCCCAATTCAACGTGGTCCAACACCGGAAAATCAAATTCCGGCACCGGCTGTTTACCGCGTCGTATCTCGAGATTGGCCTTGTCGTCCGCGCCGATCGGTGCGTCGGGGTGCGACATATTGGGGATTTGCGATTGCAGTTGTCGGACTTGCGCGTCCAGCGCGTCGACTTCGCGTTGGACATCGTCTTTTTGTTGCCGTAGCGCGCGTCCTTCTTCCTTCCGCGCCTCGCGTTCCGCCGCATCCGCTGCCTTACCGATCGACTTGGACACGGCGTTCGCCCGCCGGTTCAGTTCTTCCACGTCGCGCTGCAGCGCGCGCCGGCGTTGCTCCAACTCGAGCAGCCCGTCAACGTCTGCGACCACCCCCCGATGCGTGCAATTCTCCTTCACGCGTGTGGCGTTTTCGACGATAAACTTGCGGTCCAACATATTGCATTCCACCCCTTAGCTGGCGGCCGTCGAGATCTTACTGATTTGTTCCCACAGATGGGCGCTGGCTTTCATGCCGCGCTGGAAATCGGCAAGGCTGAACTTTTCGTTGGGACTGTGTGCGTTGTCATCATCTTGTCCCCAGCCGAGCAACAGCGTGTCCACGCCCAGCCGGTCACGGAACGTATTGACGATCGGGATCGATCCGCCTTCACGAATAAAGACCGGTGGCCGGCCGAACCCGCGTTCAATCGCCGCGCTGGCAGCCGTCATGAACGGGCTGTCCAGAGACACAACCACTCCCGGCGCGCCGTGCATCGCGATCAGTTCCATTTCGATGCCCGGTGGACAGAGTTCTTCCAGACGCGTGCGCAGGGCCGTGGCGATCTTCTCAGGATCCTGGTCGGGAACGAGTCGAAAACTGAATTTCACGCCGGCGCGTGCCGGCAACACGGTTTTCGCGCCCTCATCCTGGTAGCCGCCGAACAGGCCGTTGATGTCGAACGACGGACGTGCCCAACGGCGTTCGAGCGACGTGTAGCCGTCCTCGCCGCTCAGTCGACGCACGCCGATCCTACGTTGGAACGTCTCGTCGTCATGCGGCAAGGCCGCGAGTTGCTCGCGCTCACGATCCGTCAGCGGCTTGACATCGTCATAGAATCCCGGCACCTGGATACGGCCCTTGCCGTCCACCAGGGCCGCCATCATGCGTGTCACGGCATTGGCGGGGTTTGTGACCGCGCCACCAAACGAACCGGAATGCAGGTCCTGCTTCGGACCGCGCAGCCGTAACTCGTAACAGGCAATTCCACGCAGACCGTACGTGATCGCCGGTTGCCCCGGGCCAAACTGCGATGAATCGCTCACGACGACGACGTCACACGCCAGCCGCTCGGCCCCGTCGTGGGCCAGGTATCGCTCCAGGCTGTCACTGCCGACCTCTTCCTCGCCCTCGATCGCGAATTTCAGCTGCACGGGCAAACTGCCGCGCGTCTTCAACCACGCTTCCGTGCTCTTGACATGCGTTAACATCTGGCCCTTGTCATCGGTTGCGCCGCGGGCAAACAGGTTCCCGTCGCGTCGCGTCGGCTCGAATGGTGGCGTGACCCACTCGGCTAGTGGATCGGGAGGCTGCACGTCATAGTGACCGTAGACCAGCACCGTCGGCGCGCCCGGCACCGGGGCCGTTTCGGCATAAACGATGGGGCTCCCCCCGGCGTCAATCAGGTCGACGGTAAGCCCCAAGTCCTTGAACTGGCCAGCCACCCAGTGGGCCGCCTGCTGCAGCTGCTCGCCATGAAGACCATCCGTACTGATACTGGCGATTCGCAGTAATTCGCACAACTCCGCTTCGAATTCGTCGCGGTGTTCTTCGATGTAACTGTCAAGGTCGTTCATCATGGAATCTCGGGTTTTCGTGGTGTGAAGGATTCGAAAGATCGTAAACGGCCTGCCAGGCACACGACCATGCGGTCGTCTCGTGGCCACCGAATGCCGGTATCCCCCCAGGAAAAGTGCAACGAATGCTGCCCAATTATGGGGGATTGCGTCCAGCATACGGTATTTATCGAGCAATGAAAGTGGATGCCATCCGCCGTCTTCGTGCAACGCGGCAACTATTCTAAGATGGAATGACACTTTTCGATAGCACGTCGAGTGGAATATAATCCAATTGTCCGCGCGTCGCTTGGCTCGCCCCAAGTGAACGTCTGGCAAGATAGGATATTTCAGCAAGCCGTGGCAAGTATCGAGAAAAGGAATCCGACGTTGCAAGATCAAGATCAGAACGTGACGTTAGACGAACCGTTGGTGGAGACCGTGCGCCGGCTGCGCAAACGACGCGACCGTCGCACTCAACAGCAG
Organism: uncultured Pirellulaceae bacterium; assembly: GCA_964607555.1. Taxonomy (GTDB): domain Bacteria; phylum Planctomycetota; class Planctomycetia; order Pirellulales; family Pirellulaceae; genus JAJSAJ01. Next base: position 3,278 of record CAZSOG010000415.1, read on the forward strand.
CCTCGGTACCATGTCGTGCTATGGAACGATGAGGATCATTCCTACGAATACGTTATCCGAATGCTCCGGAAACTGTTCGGACATCCCGTCGAAAAGGGATTTGCAATCGCCAAGCAGGTGGACACGCACGGGCGCGCGATCTGTTTGACGACAACCAAAGAACATGCCGAGTTGAAACGCGATCAAATTCACGCGTACGGAAAAGACTCGGCCGTGAAAGGATGCCAAGGATCGATGTCGGCGAGCATCGAACCAGAACAGTGACCGATCGGCCGACCGCATTCTTGCGCGGTCCCCGTTGCCCGGGCGCCGCTTGAGTCGTTATCAGTTCGTAGCTCCGGAAATACTCCATGCCCCCCACGTTAAAGACCGTCACGCTCGGCTGCAAAGTCAACCAATACGAGACGGAATACGTTCGTCAAGGGCTGCTGGATTGCGGCTATCGCGACGCGCGGACGGGCGAGCCGGCGGACCTCTGTATCATTAACACGTGCACGGTCACCAACGAAGGAGATGCCAAAAGTCGGCAGCTGATCCGACGTATGGCACGTGATAATCCGGGGGCGGAAGTCGTCGTCATGGGCTGTTATGCGACGCGCGCTCCGGACCAGGTCGCCACGTTGCCCGGGGTAACGGACGTGGTCGTTGATAAACGCACTCTGCCGGACTTGCTGCGCCGTTATGGAGTGATCGACGTTCCCCGCGGCATCGCCCGGTTTGGCGAGCGGCATCGCGCCTTTATCAAAGTGCAGGACGGCTGCTACTTGCGATGTAGCTACTGCATTATTCCTCTGGTCCGTCAACCTCCATTCAGTCGGCCGCCGGACGAGATCGTGGCGGAAGCCCGCACGCTGGTCGACAATGGCTACCGGGAGCTCGTGCTTACCGGAGTTCACCTGGGCCACTATGGGATTGATCGAAACCGGGGCCGCCCCAAAACCGACTGGGTCCGATTGTCGAATCTTGTCGAGCGTTTGGCGCGTTTGGGCGGCACGTATCGCATTCGCTTGTCCAGCATCGAAGCCACCGAAGTCACGCCCCCGCTCATTGATGTCGTGGCACGATACCCGGGGCGTGTCTGCCCCCATTTCCATATCTGCCTGCAAAGTGGTTCCGACCGAATTCTGAAACGGATGCGCCGCCGCTGGTCCACCCGCACGTTCATCGAACGCTGCCAGACCTTGAGCGATCGATTGGACACACCAGCCCTCACCACGGACGTGATCGTCGGCTTTCCCGGTGAGACCGACGCGGACTTCGCGGCAACCTGCCGCATTGTGCGAGAGATTGGTTTTTCCAAGATCCACGTCTTTCCGTTCAGTCCGCGCCAAGGTACTCCGGCAGCCGAGATGCCCGACCAGGTGGCCCACGCCGTCAAGAAACAGCGTGTGCGTGAAATGGTCGAGGTCGGTGGGCACCTTCGAGCGGCGTACCTGAAACAGTTGATCGGGCGACCGCTCCGGGTCATGGTCGAAACGCGCGTGGCAGACCAGATCGGCCAGTTCGCCGGTACGGCGGGTCGTTATGTGCCCGTGCAACTGGCGGCCAGCGCAAACTTGACCGGCCGACTGGTCGACTGTCTCCCCACCGCGGTCGCCGCCGGACGCCTGGTGGCGCCGGGACCGCTGCGCCCGTAAATCACTCGGAGCGGCTGAAGTTGTTTGAGAATGAGATAGGAGTTAGCGGTCAGAGACCTTATGGGCGGAAATCTGTTGATCTTGCGTCAAGTTTTTCATCGAACTATGTGTGGGTCGTGGACGGGGAGAAGCTAGGGATTTGAGTTGCTCGGTCCGGCGTGGGTCGGGCGGACAGGGGCATGGGGTTGGGATTGGGATGACGCGCGGTCCGTTCGGAGAACAGACCTACCTGTGCCGCCCACCGCTTTTTGGGCGGCACATGTAGAGCGGCTCTCCGAGCCGTCTTGTGCGCCGTCGCGCGCCTGGTCGTTGGCCCATCGCCGGCGGGAAGGCGCTGGTCGGGTTTGGGCCGCGTGCGTCGGGCGTTGGGGAATCGGACCGGGACACGGGATTGGGATTGGGCTGGCGCGCGGTCGGTTTGGAAAACCGACCTACAGGTGCCGCCCACCTGGATACGGAAACCTCGCTAGAGAGCGTACGCATAAAGTTCGTAACTGTTTGAGATTGGGTTGAATTGCGGTGCAT
>CAZSOG010000416.1:0-5438 GCA_964607555.1 uncultured Pirellulaceae bacterium
GTGGGATGCCGATACGGGCAAGGAAAAGCGGATACTCAAGGGGCATTTGAGCGGCGTGGAAATGGTGGCCTTCTCGCCCAACGGTGCGACGTTGGCCAGCGCCAGCTGGGATCACACGGTGAAGTTATGGGACGCGGCCACTGGTGCGTTGCAGCGGACGTTGAAAGATCCCGGTACCAGCGTCAGGGCGGTTGCTTTCGCTGCTGACGGTAAGCTGTTGGCCACCGGCAACGCGGCGGGTGGCGTGCGCGTCTGGGAGACTGCGACGGGTGCGCTGCGCGCAACGTTCGGGCCAGGGAGCGTCGCCGGGCACGCGGCTTCATGCTCTGCCGTCGCGTTCACGTCCGCGGACCGGTTGTTGGTCGCGGGCAACCGTTACAGCGTGGAGTTGTGGGATATCGCGACGCACCACCGGTCAGCTGTGTTTGCGGCTGAAGACAACAAAGAAGACGCGCCCAGTGCCGTCCTGGCGACGGCCTATTCACCGGACGGCAGATGGATTGTTTCCGCGCACGACGACCGCACTGTACGGCTGCGCGACGCCGGTTCCGGTCGGTTGCGGCAGGTCCTCGACCATGGCGACAACCTGGTGTTCGCCCTGGCATTTTCACCCGACGGCAAGTTGCTGGCTACTGCCGGCTCGGACAAGTTGGTCAAGCTATGGGATATCGGCTTGGCCAGGGCGAAGCCGTCGAATGTCACGTCGCACGACTTCTCGCCAGTCACGGTGCGGCTTCACAGTACGTTAACAGGACACACGGCGCGGATCGCGGCGGTAGCGTTTTCTCGGGACGGGCGGTGGTTGGCGTCGGCTGGCGACGACCGGACGGTTTACTTGTGGAACGTATCCAACGGTTCACCAGAGTTTGTGCTAAGCGGCCCTAGTGCGGCAGTGCAGGCCGTCGCGTTTTCGCCTGACGGTCGGTGGCTGGTATCGGGCGGCGGCGACCGGATGCTTCGAATATGGGAGCTCGCGAAGAAAAAACAGTCTGCCGCGCTCATCGCGGATCGGACGAGCGTGCGCGCGGTCGCGTTTTCGCCCGACGGCGCCACCGTGGCCAGTGGTGGCGACGACGGCTCGATTCGACTGTGGGCCATCTCTGCCGACGGAACGGGCCACGCAACGTTGCAGGAGACCTTAGCAGGCCACGCCGGTGCCGTGACATGTCTGACCTTCTCGCCGCAAGGGCGGAGTCTGGCCAGTGGCGGTTCCGATCACCTGCTCAAGTTGTGGGATCCCCGGGATGGGCGTCAGCGGGCGACGCTTCGCGGCCACCAGGCAACACTGACTTCGATGGCTTTCGCGCCGGACGCGAGCGCTCTGGTAACGGGCAGCTCGGACAAATCGCTCAGGCTTTGGTCCGCACTGCGGCCGCAAGAGCCGGTGACCGAACCGCTGGCCGTCTGGGAGAGTCCCGCACGGACCGTATTGACGGTCGCCTTCTCGCCCGGCGGTCAACTGCTGGCGACTGCCGGCAGAAGCAAGTGGGTTCGAATTCGCAGTCTGAAATCCGGTGGCATCGTGCGTACGCTGGAGTGCCCGATTGGCGGCATCGCCGACATCGCGTTTTCGCCGGACGGAAAGAGACTGGCCGCCACGTCGTTTCAGCGTGTCCTCGTGATGTGGAACGTGGACGATGGCAAAGTGATTCACTTGTTCGAGGTACCCGAGGGACATGAACGACGCCTCACGTTTTCCCCGGACAGCCGAGTATTCGCCACGGCCGGTCGCGACAGAACGGCAAAGTTGTGGGACGCAGCCACCGGGCGTCTGCTACGTGCGACACCCGCACAACCGATCGCCATCAGCGACGTGGCGTTTTCTCCAGACGGGCACACGCTTGCCACGGCAACCGGTGCCTGGATGAACTTTCGCCCCCCGGGACAATTGAAACTGTGGGATGTGGAAACCGGCCGCGAGATCGCCCTGGTGGGAAGTCACGAATTGGAAATCAAGGGCACGTTCTTTGATCGCAGCGGCAAGCGGCTGTTTTCGTACGGCCCACGCGGCGTCCGCATCTGGGACGTTGCGGCGCGGCGGCGGATAATGGTCCTGGCCACCGAGCAGTGCATCATCTCGGCCGCTCTGCTGCCGGATCAAGTCCATTTGGCGACGGGATCGAATACCGGCCAAGTCACTCTGTGGAACTGGAAATCGGGCCAATCCGTCGTGCGCTTTGAAGGGCATGCGGACCTGGTCCAATGCGTCGCCAGCACGCCGGATGGCTCGCTGTTGGCGACCGCTGGCAGAGAGGGCGCGGTCAAACTTTGGGCGACCGGCCTGGGCAACAATAATAAGGCGGCGACCGGCGACGGCAACGCCGCCGCTTGGGTTCGCAAATGGCACGACGAGTGACAGTCGCACGGCCACACCAACGGCGACGAGACATTGTGACATTCCAAACTTGAATTGCAGAGAGACGCGCGATGACACTTACCATTCTAATAGCCCTTGCCGTGAGTGCCGTGGCACAGGCGGAATCGGCCGATGACGAGATGCGAAAAATGGAAGTGGAACTTTGGCGCAAGGCGTTCAGCCGCCAGGCGAAGGAATATCGCATTGCCACGGTGGCCGAACCGGACAAGCCGTTCAAGCTCGTTGAAAAACCCGTGTTCCTTTGGAGTCAGCCGGTTCGGTTCAATCAGAGCGGCTCGGTCTTTATCTGGCTTCAAGCCGACGGCCGCCCCGGTGTCATCGGCACGCTTTACTCCTGGAAATCGTGGCAAGAGAAGTGGGCATTATCGCACGAGTTCCACTCGCTTGCGCCGGTGCCTCTGCAAACCGTTTGGCGGCACAAAACGATCTGGACACCAACCGAGCCCGGGCTGAAATGGAGAATTCTGCCTCATGCTCCACCGCCAAGTAAATCAACGCGAATGCAGACGCGGCAGATGCGACTGTTGGCACGCAAATTCCAGGCGCATACGCTGGATCGCAACGGCGATCGCTGGGAATTGCGTTTATTGTCCAAACCGCTCCACGCATACACCGTGCACGAGCGCGACGCGACGGTCACCGGTGGCCTGTTCGCCATGTGCCAAGGCCTGGATCCCGAACTACTGCTGGCGATCGAATTCCGCCCGGCGGCCGACGGCGGCAAATGGTACTTCGCCTGTGGTGCGTTTACGGACTACGAGCTGCATGTCCAGTTCGAGGGCGAGGAAGTCTGGAGCACGCCGATAACGCCGACGGCCGATAATCCTCAAAAAGTGTATTGGCGCTGTCGGATCACGTCGCTGGCACCCCTTCCGCGGGAAACGATAGAGCCCGGTTCGAAATGACGCGCAAGGAGCCAGTTGGCTGAATGGCGAGGAACTGACTCATGTGATCAGGCCAGCCCGAGAACACGACGCCAGCCCCACTCGACCGTCAACAGCGTGAGCAGCAATCCAAGCAGCCACCAGCGATTCCACAGCGGAGTCTTGCGGATCTCTTCCGGTCCGACCTCGACTGGCAGATCGGACAACATCGCCGCGAGCGACTTGGCATCCCTGAAGACTTCACCTCCAGAAATCTCGGCAATACGATTCAGCAGCGCGAGATCGGGCAGTGGGTTGCGCTGCTCGAACGGATCATCCAACACCTGCACGTCGAGAGAGGTGCTATCGATCAGCAGCGTATTGTCCTCGTAGGCATTCAGCTCCACACGCAACGCTTCGGCGCCGGAACCGCCCGACAGGTGATCGGCGAGTGGAAGTTCCAGGCCGTAACACGGCGGATCGGCCTGGGCGAACATATCCAGTTCCTCGCCCCACAGCACGTATGGCGACTTCTCGTTGCCCGGCCGTTCGACGCCGTTGGGCCAATGGACCGGTGCATAGTCGGAGTCGATATTGGCATCAAGTGATTGCGGTTCGATCATCACTGTCACACGGCAGTTTGTCGTGGGATGGGAGATTTCATCAGATACGCGTGCCGTAAGATTGATCGTGTCGCCAGGCCGGTAGGACATTCGGTCGCTGGTAACCACCAAGCGACGCCGGCCAAGGTAGGAGTTCTCGGTAAGCCAGTAGGTGACATTGCGCCAGAACTTCGCGTAGTAGCGATTGTCGCCCTGGCCCCACCGGTTTGCAAACTCCGGCGCCCACCGCGGATTCAGACTTACCGCCACCGCCAAAGTACGTCCTTTTCCATAAGTGCCGGTTACCATCAGCGGAGTGGACTCGTGCTGGCCTTCGCCCACAAGCCGCCCGGTGACCAGTACTTGGGCTGCCTGTTTGGCGGACAGACCCTGATGGATCGCGTGAAATGATGGCAATGAAGTCAGGATGGTCTCGTTTTGCCTGGCATCGGCAACGATGTTCCAGATAGGGTGGTGTCTGGCATCCGCCTCCGGCTGTGCAGCCCATTGCCGTGTCATTGTCCAACTTGGTTTCGATGAAGGAAACGTCACGGGAAGCATGCCGGCAATCACGGTGCCGGACCAATCCCCATCGGCAAAGCTCCTAGGACCTCCAGTCATGCAGAGACCGGCGCCGCGATCGCGAATCCAATCCTCGATCAGAGCAAGTTGTTGATTCGAGATCTGATTACGGCTGACATCGCTCAAAACAATCGCGTCGTACGCGTACAGCTCGGATCGGGACTCGGGAAAGCCGCGGGGCTCACCGAGCACACTGTGAAAGCTGTCCAAGCCTGGCAGCGGCAGCAGCGGCACGCACTCGATGTCTGGATCTTCAGAGAGCGCCTCGTAAAACGCTGAGTGCACGTCTTGCGATGTGACGATTCCACTGGCGGGATTGCGTTGCATGGACCCCTGCGTCGTGCCCTCAAGATACAGCACGCGGATTTTCGTGCGATCCACATCGATATCCGCGGCCACCGCGTTGTTCCTAACGGAGCGCTCGCCCGCCTGCAGCGGGACCGACGCCCTGATTCGCGTCGCCTGCATCTCGGACCGGAAACTCAAGTGGAAAGACTGGACGCCGCTGGCGAGCATAATCGGCAGGCGGGCCAGCGACCGCGTTTGTTCTCCCGGTTCGCGGCCGATCGCATCCAATCGAAGTTCGGTGCGTACATCATCATAGCCGAAACTTCGTACCCAAACCGTGGCCCCAACCTGCGCATGTTTTCGCACGCGGACCGGTATGACCATGTTCACCACTGCCACGTCACCGCCCCGATCGGCATTGCCAAACGGAACGACATGAATAGGTACACCTTTGTCCGCATAGCGATGCGCCATCTCTTGCACACCGACCGGCTCTCTGATTCGGCCATCCGAGAACAAGACAACCGAGTGGCGCTGTGCACCGACAAAGCGGCCCAATAGTTGTCGCAGCGCCGATAGGAGTTGTGTGTCTTCATCGAGCGGCGCGATTTTCTTCAAATCATTCTCCGCAAGCGACTCGACGGCCGCCAGATGCTGGCCGAATCGATAGGCGGCCACGTCCGGCCGCCTATCGGCTGGGATGCGGGCGTTAACATCGTGGATCAT
>CAZSOG010000417.1:0-5420 GCA_964607555.1 uncultured Pirellulaceae bacterium
CTCCTCGATCAAGTGCCATTGGCAGCTTCACGTCCCCGCGGCGCCGACGATCGGGGACCATCTGATCACGGTCACGAACCGGATGCCTGATCTGAAGTGGGCGGATCCGTCATTACAGCCTCGCGGCAGCGAAGGCAGATTGTTCTGCCAAACGCTGGCTCCAAGGCGATACAAAGTGATCTCACACGGCGGTGGACAGACTCGAACGTTCCGCGCCGACGGTCGATCGGACGCCCCGGTTCCGGGCAATCCCTATCATCTCAAATACGGTGGCCATGTCATCCAAATCGATCCCGGCGATAGCGCGCATGGAATGGTGTTCCTGCACGTCTTGACCGCGGCCGACGCCGACCACACGGCGGCGCCCGCCGCAACGTACCGACGCGTGCGACGCGGCCAGATCGAGGTGCGTGTCAACGGCGCGACGACCTTGCTGAGTGTGCCCAATTGGTTCGGGGAATAGATGGAATCTTGCTCTTAATCTTAATCTTACTCTTAATCTTAATCCTCTTCCCGCCTTTGCTGGAAATGCGCCCAGCGCAAATGCGGTGATCTCAAATGGAGGTCACAGCGCAGCCCAGTGCAGCAGCTTGTCCGGCGCCGGATCCCCACCGGCGCGCCCCGTGGGTGAACGAGTCTCGTCAGCTAACACGTGGCTGCCAACAAGATTTCTTCACCCACCGCACAAGGCGGTTGGAGTCCACCCGCAGTAGCGCGAGACCAGGCTGTTGAAACGTTGGGATTGGCTGGTCTATTTCCTATTTCGAACCGACGGTGTTATAGTAGACCCGTGGCAGGGCAACCAGGCAGATTTCCAGTTCGCGTTGGCGGACGTGCGCCGACGCGCGGTGCCATTGTGGTCGACGCGTCTCACCGGTAACCGGTACGCGCCGCTCGGAGGGGAAATGTCATGCCAAGAACGCGCGTTTTGAGCGAGCTTACCGCGACACTGTTCATACTCGGTTTTCTCGCGCTTCCCGTCCTGCCGGACAGCCCGGATTCCAACAGCGTGAAAACACAACACGGGCCGGCGGAACGTATCCAGCGAGCTCTGGATAGCCCCGTCACGTTGCACTTCGCCGACCGCCCACTGACCGACGTCGTGAAGCTGTTGCGCGCGCAATACAAGATCCCCGTCGTCCTTGATCGCAGGTCGCTTGACGATGCAGGTGTCCCGGTCGACACGCGTGTTTCACAACAGTGCACCGGAATCTCGCTCCGCTCCGCGTTGGACTTGATGATGCGCGGCGCTGTTACGGATATCGGGTTCCACGCTCGCAATGAAGTCTTGGTTCTCTCGAGCTCCGAGACAGTGGAAGATCATCTTGTCACCACCGTCTATCCGGTCCGAGATTTGATCTTGGGGCGGGATGAATCCGGGGAACCGATATCCGAGCGTGAACGGGACTTCGATTACGACACGTTAATCAACCTGATTGGCAGTATCGTCGATCCCGCGTCCTGGGACGATGGGACGGGACCCTGCCAGGGGATCAACCCATTTCGGGGCACTCTCGTCATCCAACAATCGGCGAACGTCCATCGGCACATCGGAGCATTGCTGACAGCGCTGCGTCAGGCCCGCAAACAACCGTCGGAACCGAAAGAAGCCGCACGTTGTCAAACGATCGAAGTCCAAGACACTCGTGCCAAGCAGCACATTCTCGCCGCACTAAGAACACGAACATCGGTGCATTTCGAGAATACGCCGCTGAAGGATGCCATGGCCAGTCTGAGCCAGCGTTATCAGATCCCCGTCCAATTCGACCGAGTCGTTCCTGGCGACCGCAAAATGGACCCCACCGCGGTGGTGGCGTGTCAAGTGGATGACATATCGCTTCAGGCTGCCCTGCAGTTGATCCTGGAGCCGCTGGACTTGACATGGACAATACTCGACGAAGTTGTGCTGATCACAGTCAGCGACGAAACGGCCAGATACGTGGATACGCGCGTCTATCCCGTGGGTGATCTGGTCCGTCCCGTGCTGATCGTCCCATGCCAGGTTGGAGGCATCACGGATACCCCAACGATGGCACTTGTCGAAAACATGGACGATTTGATCTCGATGATCACCGCATCCATTGCACCCGACAGTTGGAGCAACATGGGTCTCGACGCCGCCATCGAACCGTTTGGAGACTCGATCGTCGTGTCACAGACATGGCCGAACCATCTCGAGTTGGAGAGGCTGCTTGCCCGGCTGCGTGTGGAGATCGCGAAATATCCACCGCCACCGCTGCCGGAACGGGCGGATCCCGATCAACTCGTGCTGAGGACATACTCGATCGGCCAGCTGCGGGCGAAGGACCAGCAGCTGCCCGCGGAGAGCGTGGCTGAGCTGGTCCGAGATTTACTGGACCCGGAATCGTGGGACGCGCAAGGCGGCAAGGGTTTGGTTCGCGGCCTGCCTGGGATGCTGGTCGTGCGACATACGATCAGGATGCAGAAGCGCGTCGCGCATCTGCTCGACCAACTCGGTCTGGCATACGGCCTGGTTGGCGGCGGCATTCAATAACAGCCTGTCGCTGTCGAGATTCGTGAAAATCGAAGAGGAGCGGTCACCATGCATCGTGTTTATTTTTTGTCGCAGTTTGTCCTTTGTATCGCGTTGTTCATTCCAGCACAAACTGCAGCTGCGGATAATTCGGCTTCGCCACGTGTCGCGCCGCGCAAGATTCTGTTCGATACGGACCCGGGCGGTGATGATATTTTCGCGCTCTTGTGGTTACAGAGCCTCGCCAGGCAAGGACATGCCGAAATCGTCGCGGTTACGACCGTCGCCGGAAACGTCGATGGTCGGCATACGTTCGCGAATGCTTGCCGGACTCTGGCATTAGGTGGATTTGCCGATGTCGAAGTGGGACGCAGCGCGGAGACCGCCAACCAGGCGGCGGATGCATCCTATATTCACGGCAAAGACGGAATGGGGGGCCTTTCGCGAACGCTGCGGCCGCCCGCGCCTCGCTGGGATGACGCACGCTTGTCGGTCGACATCATCATCGAGAAGCTGCGGGCTGATCCCGGCAAGATCACTCTGGTCGCGGTCGGCCCGCTGACGAATCTCGCCGCCGCGGAAAAGAAATGCCCTGGGATCCTCTCGAAAGCCAAGGAACTGGTCATCATGGGCGGCTCGTTTCGGCATGGTGGAAACGTCACTCCGCAAGCCGAGTTCAATATCCATTACGACCCGGAAGCTGCCGCGATAGTGCTGGCGAGCCGGAACGACATCGTGATACTACCGCTTGATGTCACCACTCGAATCACATTCACCGCCGGACATGGCGAAGCGATTCGTCGCGCGGCACCGGATAGCGAAGTTGCTCGGTTTCTTGGGTCGCTGGCCACGTTCCTGACGAAGACGACCTTGGGTTACCGTAGCGCCGAAGGGGCACCCGGATTTCATGTTCATGATGGGGCCACGCTGGCCTATCTGTTTTATCCCGAGACCCTATCGCTGCGTCGTGGGCAGGTCCATGTGGAGACCGAAGGACGGTGGACTCGAGGACAAACCGTGATGGATTGGCGTCATGGTGCGAAATCGCCGCCAAACGCTTGGGTCGCCATGCAAGTCGACGCCACGAACCTGCTGATGATTCTGGTCGAAGATCTCAAGTTGCTCTGCGTGCGAAAGACCGCGTTGGGGCAGTGAAGACTGGCAAACTGTCTTTTCGTGAACTGGCGGAAGATCGTGGATTTCCTTCGCCCGTGAAGCATCACGGACCGAGAACCTCCTTTACGCTTGAAATTCGGACCACGATGGAGGAGTTCCGTTGCGCGTCGCCGATTACCGATTACGGCTTGCGGAACCATCAATTACACTACAGGCAAGTAAACCAATGCCTAGGGAGATCCTCATGAAACACAGAATGACGCTTGGAATGATGGCGATTGGGCTTGCCGTGGCAATGGCCCCGGTGCTGGTCGGCGCGCCGCCAAGGAAAGCCGAACTCAAGATCGACCCGATGGCAACTCTGGCACGGGCCGCGAAAGCACACAAATACGTGTTCGTTTTGTTCTGGAAAAACGAAGACGAGGGCGTGAACAAGGAAACCGCCAAAGATGACGCGACGGCCGCGATGCGCAAGTCGCTGGATTCCGCCATGACGAAAATGGCGGACCGGGCGGAATCGATGGAAGTCAACGTTGGCGACGAGTCGGCGAAGGCGATCGTGGAGAAGTTTCGTCTCGAGTACGCCCCGTTTCCGCTCGTTCTGGCCATCGCGCCGAACGGTGCCGTAACGGCCGGTTTTCCAGAGAAAGTCGCGGAGAAGGATTTGCTCGACGCTTTCGCCACGCCATGCACCGAAAAATGTCTCAAGGCGTTTCAGGATGACAAATTGGTCTTCGTTTGTGTCCAGAACGACAAGAGCGTGGCACATAAGGAAGCGTTGCAGGCAGTACGCGATTTCCAAAAGGACGAGCGGTTCGCCAAGGACACGGAGATAATTATTGTCGACCCATCGGCGGCGGCGGAAAAAGAGCTGCTGGACAACTTGGGGGTCGATCCGAAAACGAAGGACGCGGTCACGATCTTCTTCGCGCCGCCCACGCGACGTATCGGTGATTTTGTCGGCGCGACATCCAAAGATGAGCTCGTGGCGACGTTGGTCCAGGCCCTGAGCGGCTTCGGGTGATCCAACGGTTCCTGCAGCGGTCCGCCGCAGTAATTATAGGTGGGGTGGTTCTCCGAACCGTCCCAAGCCCCCTCAAGAACTACGCGTTTGTGGAAACACGGCCCGCTCCATGCTTCGTGTCCTTCGCGGTACGACGTCCGCACCTGCGTCCTCCCGCACTGCGACTGGTGCGACATCAAGATATTGGCACTACAACTAGTGGTCGTACGCCGTCGGAGGAAGGAACCAGGGAGGCGGGGCCGCGGGCGGGTCGCCACGGTGACGCGTGAGACCCGTTTCGAGCTCATCGGCCGGTACGCGATCGAGCTGCCGAATCAGGTCCTCGAAAAACCCCGCGACGCGCGGCAGGTCCCGTGCACGTACCTTGTCGATCGTATCGTACTGGTCGAACAAATAGAGCGGCCCACTGATATGGCATACGGACGGGATGCCCGCGGTGAAATAGGGTGCCGTATCGCACGGTGGCTCGGGCCCGAACAGGTATGCCTGGGCCGCAATCGTGCGGTCGAGCTGCCAGCGAGAAACGCCATCCCGCAGCAAATGAACAAGCCGCGGATTGTTGACCGCGAATAACGCCCGGACTTCGGGGCGGCCGGTCAGCTGATACCCACCCGATGAATCGGCCTCCGCTTCCTCCGCGATATGCTCCACACCGATCGCGGCCACCGTCTTGCGTAACAGGCCATCACGGTGTCGCTTCCCTAAGACCCGGTGCCCCACCCCACCGTGAAATCCCCCGGCCGACATCACCAACAAAGAGTCGCGCCCCACCCCCCCCCCCCCCGG
>CAZSOG010000418.1:0-5419 GCA_964607555.1 uncultured Pirellulaceae bacterium
ATGTCGTTCTCCATGAACTGGTCCATGCAGCGCTTTTTAACGATCGGCAAAGCGGCATGTGGGACGCCAAGGGACGGCGTCAGCCCGACAAGATTGCCAAACATGTGATCCAGGTTCACGAGGCCTTCGGTTATCTATCCGACCTGCGTTTGTTGCACCGGCTGTGGATTGAATTCCCCGCGGACCGAGCCGAGATCGTGGCGCGGCACCGCCTGAAAATCAAGGCGCTAATCGTCTTTTATCTGCGTCATTTCTACACCGATCGCGGCAGCGTATTCGAGACTTTGGCCGGTTTTAAAGGGAAGCAGACCGCGGCCGGCAATCATCTGCGAGACTTGTTGCACCGAGTGCGTGATCAGATCATCAAAGAGAAAATCCACGCATTCCTGGTCTTTCACGGGCGGATCAGCAAAGAGGTCCAATGGGAGTTGAACCGGGAAGTCGCCGAATTCAACCGCGTGAAGCCCAAAAACACTCCTGATCTGACGAACGAACAGGTTCGGCAGTGGATCACCGAGGCGCAAAACGAGGCGCGGCAATGGCGCGGCGAGCGGCCGGCGCCGCAGCCGCGCGGACAGCTTGCCGGAGAACAGACCGGTTCACCGCGGCCGCCGCGAACGCCCGGTTCACAGGGGCCTCCGATAACGCCGTCGCCGCGCCCGAAGCAGCCACCGAAAAATACGGCCCTGCCGCCAGTGAGTGAAGAAGAACGAGCCCTGTTGGGGGCCGCGCACGAGAAGCTCAAGAAATGGTACACACAAGCACTGGAAAGCGCCCGCACGTTGAAGCGGCTTCATGCCAAGGGGCGGGTCCGTCAGGTAGCGGCGCGGAACGCGAAGGAGCGGTTCGAAATACTGAAACGATTCGAGGACGAGAACGAACGGGTACTGCGCGCAACCACTCCCCTGAAACACAGCCCGCGAACACTCGTCACGCGGCAGAAGAAGGACGAGAAATGGAAGTTTCCCGATTGGCTGTCCGGCTGGTTGTCCCAGGCCAGCCTCGTCGACGAACCGGGACTGGCCCTGCGAACTAACGACGGCGCTCAGGCCTATGCGGGGGTTGAGTTTTTTGCCCGGCACGGTGATCTCGTCGGGCTGAAAGAATGGAATAAACAGCTTGACGATGCCATCGCCGGGCTGGCCGGCGACGTGAACTCGCCGCAAACGGTGACGGATCTGCAGGCAGTCGTCGAGTTGGGCCAGACGGTCGTCGCGACGGCCGCGCGGTTTGCAGAAGACATGGCGCGTCTGCAGCCGCGAGTCGCCACGACGAACGGCGACGTGGCACGGAACATTCGCCTGCTGCAAGACGCATCGAAATTCGAGCCCTTGAAACCTCCGGCCGCGTTCGCAAGTACGGATCCGGCCGTGCTCGCGGCGCGCGTCTTCGATCGTTTCCGCGATCGGATCGCCAAAGAAGCTGCAGCGCACAAAAGGCCCGCCGCGGGAGCGAAAGTCGTCAAGAAAGGGGCCGTTCTTGATGCCGAAACGGGCGGCCCGACCGTGGGAGCTACGGTGACGTTGTTCGGTGGGCCACCGGATTCCGCGAACAACCAGCAACCCGTCGAGACGGCCACGCGCAAGACGGATGCGAACGGACGATTCCAGTTCGAGATTCCGGCCGACGCGCCGCCGGTCACGGTGCGCGTCGGTGGAAAAGATCTGATCGAGTCAGGTGCGCCGAGTGTCCTGAACGGGATTAACACTCGAGTTGGCGGCGGCACCCCGGAATACGAGGCGGTTTACGAGGATGTCGTCGTCTTGGGGGAGCAAGATACAGATCGTCTGCTCAAGGAATCCGCCGAACCAAACGATCAGCTCGACGACCATCAGCTCGCGCAGGAAATCGGTCAAACGATGCAAAGACTGATCGCGATGGTCGCAAGTGATTGGCCTGACGAAGCGGCACGCCACCAGAAGTGGCTCGACGACTTCCAGGAACTTGGGCATGCGGCGCGAGGCGTGGGGCACCGCGACGACGGCCTCGGCGGCCGAGAGACGCACGACGACGTGGTTGTCATACGTGTCGACAGAAAGCCGATGCAAGTCGTCGTTGGATTCAAGCGCGTGCCGACATCTCAGGATTGGAACCAGATCCAAGAAGAAGTTCGGCAGGCCGTTATCCGCGCATCAGAGGAAGGAAACCGCGTTACCGTCCGCGTGTCCGACGCGGGGCCGAGATACGTGCCTCGCTCCAGCGCGCCCGCACCGTCCGAGGTCTCTTCCGACATGCCCGGCTTGCAGTGGGATGTGCCACCGGCAGAACCAGCACGCGGCGCGACGTCGCCTCACGCCATGGTGCGATGGTCGCCGGTGATCGTTTTCGAGACCACATCGCGCGATCAAGCAGGACATCTGACCGCGCCGGATCGGCAGCGCGTCAGCGACGAGCTGACGAAGATCGCGAACCGACTGCCCCAAGTCGAATTCGCGGAACCCGCCGAGCCCGTTTACGAGGAGGTGAGGGTTCCCAACGATCCGCATTTCACCGCCCGTGGGAGCTGGGGCGAAGAATACGACGACCAATGGGCCCTGAAACGCATCGGGATCGGCGGCGGCTCGGCGGACGCGAATGCCCTGCTCGAGAAAATCACCGACGGCAAAGAATGTATCGTGGCGGTGATCGGCAGTGGCGTGGATTGGATGCACCCGGAGCTGTTCGGACAAATGTGGGTGAATATCGAAGAAGACCCATACAACGGGTTGGACGACGACGGGAACGGGTACGTTGACGATCAATTCGGTTGGAACTTCCGGGACCGGAATCGGGACGTAACGGACTACGGCGGACATGATACGCACATTGCCGGCATCATCGCCGCGCGCTGGAATAATCACCGGGGTATCGTGGGCGTCAACCCACACGCCAGGATCATGGCCCTCAAGGTGGCCAATTACCTCGGACAGGCAAACACGATTGATGTCAGTCTTGCCATCCTTTATGCCGTGGCTAATGGTGCACGCGTGATCAATATCAGCTACACCGGTGAAACACCGACTAACATCGAACAGAACGCCATCGAATATGCGCGGCGGCATGGCGTGCTTGTCGTGATCGCCGCGGGCAACCAAAGCGCCGACGCGTCGACCCGCTCGTTGGCATCGAATCGCACGGCGCTGACCGTCGCCGGAACCACCGTCGATGACCACCGCGCCGCGTTTTCCAATTGGGGCCAGCCGATCGACGTGTCCGCTCCGGCCATGGACGTGCTCAGTCTGCGCGCCCGGAATACCGACTTTCTGCTGTACAGTGGCGAACGCACGAACTACGAAAGCGGGGTCGGAATCGTCGGCAAGCAGCAGGATCTGTATCGTGCCAGCGGGACCAGCTTCGCTGCTCCCCTGGTAAGTGGAGGCGCCGCGCTGATTTGGTCTCTCGAACCCAGTCTCACACTTGAGCAGGTCCGCAATAAGCTGTTGATGAGCTGCGAGGATATCGAGACCGCCGGTTGGGATCAGCATTCGGGGTACGGCATACTGAATGTGCCGAGCGCGTTGAGCAACGATCCGGACCACTATCTCTTTGCCCGGATCGCGCAAATCAAGCCCGTGCGCAGGGCGGGACAGATTCAGATTAACGTGATCGGCCAGGCCACCGGGAGTTCGTTGACGGGCCGGTGGTTGCAAATTGCCTGGGGAGAAAATCCCGCACCGAACGACTGGAAGACAGTGGCATTCAGTGACGAAGCACAGCCGGACGGATTGCTGGGAACGATTCCAGCCAGTAAATTCGATCGGCGCGGCAAATGGACTATCCGCATCCTCGTTGCCGACAAACAGAAGACTGTCCGGCAGGGGCGCGCTACGCTGAATCTGCAATAGCGAGCTATTTCACCAAGTCCACCTGAAGTGCCCATAATCCGGATTTTCACTAAAGTCGGCACGTTCGGACCACCGATGTCCAATCTGTTGGCCAGGGGAGGTCCGTCGATTGTGACTTACAAATTCCGCGCGATCATGCAGGTCACGCTGGTGATCTACGGGTTGATGTTGCCGTCGTGGTCGCGTGCGCAGGACGCGTTGCCCATGTCCGGTTTGGCCCGCTTCCAATCCGGTGCCCCCACGTTCCAATTCCTGCAAACGAACTTCGAAGATCACGGCAAAGATGTCATCAAGGATGGTGCAACGGGGCCGGGGCAGCCGGTTCCTTCCTTGGATTTCTCGGCCCGCGGCACCGCCCCCGACCAGCTGATCGACTTGTCCACGGAAGACGAATCTCCAGAGCTGATCGGGTCGCATTTTTTCTTGCGCCATCGGGCCGGTGGTCAACTCGGATCGACGTTGCCCTACACGTCATTTGGCACGTTCCAGCCGCTGAATCTGGACAATGGCATTGCGTTTACCGTCGGCCAACTGTTGCTGGACAACGACGGCGGTGCTGGAGGCAGTTTCACGTTGGGACAACGCTGGTATCGTGCATCTTCGGACAGAGTGTTCGGGATCAGCGGTTCCTACGACATCCACAAAACCCGCTTTCAGAACACGGTTCAGCAGTTCGTATTGAGTCTGGAGAGCCGCGGCGATCTCTGGGACTTTTATGCCAACGGCTACCTTCCGGGTGGCGTGCGCACTCAGAGCGCGGGCTTGGCTATTCCCCGCGATGTGCGTTTTCAGGGCAACAACATCGTCGCCGACATGATGGACATGAATGAAGCGTCGATGGCCGGCTTTGACATGCAGTTGGCGCGTCGGCTCGGCCCGCACAATTTGTGGGCGCATGCCGGTTGGTATCACTTGCAGGGCGATGGCGAAAACACGTATGGGGCATCGGGGGGAGTGCGCGGCTATTTACTGGACCGTCTTGCCCTGGACTTGAACGTCACCGACGATCCGCTCTTTGGAACGAACGTCGGGTTCAGCGTGACTCTCTTTTTCGGCGGCACGTCGCGTGGCATCGTTTCGCCCCCCGACGTGTACGCGCGCATGGCCGAACCCGTGCAGCGCCGAAACGCGGTCGTGGTCCATGAACGGATGGCCGTGCAAGAAGGCGTGCTGCTGACGTCCGGCGGGGTTCCCATTTTCATCACGCATGTGGATGATGGGGGCCTCGGGACGGGAACGGGAACAGCGAACGATCCGTACGGTTCGCTCAACGACGCCACCGGATCGGCCGCGGACATTGTCCTTCTGCATGCCGACAGCCATTTCAACGGACAGCAATATACGCTCGCCGCGTTCCAGCGGTTGCTGGGCGAAGCTGACGGCGTTGATCATCTGGTGCAGACCGACCAGCTCGGGACGATCACGTTGCCGCGCGCCACGGCGGGTACCAATCGGCCCCTGATCGACAACGCGCCCGGGAATGCTATTACGGTGGCTTCCAACTCGGAAGTCTCCGGTGTCGACATTCAAAATGCCGCCGGCGCCGCCATCCTGGTCGATAACGGCGTCAATGGGCCGGTAGACATCAATCGTGT
>CAZSOG010000419.1:0-5414 GCA_964607555.1 uncultured Pirellulaceae bacterium
GAGTACGCCCTCCTTCGCTCGCGCTCCCGCCCGTCGCTTGGAAACATGCGCGCACAGTGCGCGCATCCTGCAGCCTAAGAATCTATAGCGCCCAACCAACGATTGGCGGCGCCGTCCGAAACCCAGTTGGGCGGCAAAGGTAGGTCGGTTCTCCGAACCGACCGCGTGCCGCCCCAACCGCATGCCCTCGCACACCTCCCCACCGCCCGACCGTGCACGTTCCACTCCCAAGTCTTTTCCCCTTGCCAACGGCTACTGCGATTTTGTCGCACTTGCTACAATGTGCCCCATGCGCGTGATCGTTCTTCAATCCGGTAGCAATGGCAACTGCACGTACGTCGAGGCAGCGGGTCGGCGGCTGTTGTTCGACGCGGGAATAAGCGGCCGCCAGGCCCAGTTGCGATTGGCGGAATTTGGTCGTGAGGTTACGGACGTCGACGCGCTGCTTATTTCCCACGACCACAGCGACCACGCCTGCGCCATGGGCGTTTTTCATCGTAAATTCGGTCTGCCGGTGCATGTCACCGAACCGACGTATCGAGCGGCCTGCCACTCGAGTCGACTTGGTGTGCTCCACGATCTACGCCATTTCACCGCGGGCGACGCGTTGCACTTCGGTGCGGTCCGAGTCGAGACGATTCCGACACCCCATGATGGGGCAGACGGTGTCGGTTTCGTTGTCGATGATGGGGCGGTCCGGTTTGGAATCCTCACCGATCTCGGGTACATATTTCCTGAGCTGGAACAGGTGCTTGGTACGCTCGATGCGGTGTTGCTCGAAAGTAACTACGACCCGCGCATGCTGGATCACGGTCCGTATCCCGAATTTCTGAAGGCCCGAATCCGGGGAAGCGGTGGTCACTTGTCGAACGTCGAAGCGGCTCAACTGCTCTCTCAGGCAACTGGAAGTCGCCTGCAATGGGCATGCATTGGCCATCTTTCCGAGCACAATAATTGTCCGGAACTCGCTTTGCGGACGCACCAAAAGCACATGGATCGGGGCCTGAAACTGCATGTTGCCAGCCGCTACGCCGCCAGCGGAGAATTTCGAATCGAGCGATAACAACATAGATTGTTGGCGGGTTCCCGCAACTTGCCTGCTCCCCTGTTTGCAAATTATGTCCGTTCGAATTAAACTAGGTCCGTTTCTAGCGTCTGAATCCATACAACGCTACTTCCTTGCGTGCGTCAAATCTTCGGATTATAAACATCTCAGAGTGTCATCGCATGGCTCGGAACCACGGATCGACGGTCATAAACGAGCCGAGTGGTTCAAGAATCCAAGCTGATTCGGACAGGCAGTGCCCCATCGACCGGTTTATCTACGAGCGGGTTTTCTGAAACGACTAGGGAGTGATTGTGACCCAAAGTGAGGGTCAATGGTTGCTAAAATCGCCACTCGGTCGTTGACATGCAGCGGAAACGTTCTTAGCATAAAGACAGGTGCTCAACGGGATTACGTTTAGGGACATAACTGGTCCCGATATACAAGTTTTCCGTAGATAGCTCTTCAGAGTATCATCTCACGACTCGTTAAGGATCTGACAGCGCATTTTGTGGTAAGTGCGAGCCAGTTCCGATCGCTATTTTCTGTTTTTCGCTTTGCCCAATAGGGGAACCAAGATGCGAATTGACTTATCCAAGTGCCAACGTACCAAGGGATTTACGCTGGTCGAGTTGCTGGTTGTGATTGCCATTATTGGCATTCTGGTGTCGCTGACACTACCGGCTGTACAGTCCGCTCGTGAAGCTGCACGCCGGATGCAATGCAGCAATAATATGAAGCAAATCGGGCTGGCGATGCACAACTACCATGAGGCGCACAAGACGTTTCCGCCGGCGTGGTTGTTGGGCTACAATCCGTCCGGTCCGGTGGTCAACGTGCAGTCGTGGGGCGTGCAGATACTACCGTACCTTGAGCAGTCGAACATAGCCGACAAGTACGACTATAAGGCCCCGGCGATCATGCCACCGATTGGCACGAATCCAGTCTCCGTGGCCAGGAACATTGAGCTGATCAAGACGTTTCTGCCCACATTCGTCTGCCCGTCGGCTGCGCACCGCGGTGACAAGGTTTATCACGGTGGTCTTCCGGCCGGCGCGTTGCCCGGCCTGCCGGCCTTGGAGTGGGACGCGGCACCGTCGGATTACTGCATTTCAACGGGTGTGCGTGGTGATTATGCGAATTTGGCCTATAGTGGCAACGCTGGCGGGAGCCGCGAAGGTGCGGTCCAGCCGGTCGCGGGTCCCTTTGGGACCGACACCAGCGAGATCGCGGTCATCCGTGACGGCCTGTCCAACACGATGATGTGTGGCGAACGGCTTGGGGGTGCCAAGATTTACCGCAAACGTGAGCAGGACGGTACGCTGACGTCCTACTTTGGGGAGTCCAATGGTGGTGGCTGGGGCGATTTCCTCAACGGCGAGCACTGGCTGTCTGGCGCGCTGTACGACGGTAGCTTGGGCCCGGATGGTGGACCGTGTGCCATTAACTGCACGAATCTGCGTGGCCACGGGTTCTTCTCGTTCCATCCCAGTGGCGCCGAATTCCTGCTGTGCGACGGTTCGGTCCAGTTCATCTCGGAATCGGTCGCGCCGTTTGTGTTCGCTTCACTCATCACGCGCAAGAAAGGCGAGATTTTCGATCCGATCTATTGAGTCGTGTGGTGTGGGTGAGTTATGCTAGAGGGCAAGCAGCGGAGCCACTGGGGGGCCGCTGCTTGCCCATTTGTTTTTCACGGGTTCGAGTGGGATCGATACAACAACTTGGTTGCAAAAAGGTGTACGTCGCATGAAGCGTCTGGTTTTTGTCTTAATGATGTGTCTGGTGGTCGGTGCCTGTGGCTCGAAAACAGACAACCGCAAGAAAACGTTTCCGGTCGTTGGCAAGCTGCTGATCGATGGGAAACCCGTTGAGCAGGTGGCCGTATATTGTATGCCCGTGGACGGGTTGGACAAGGAGAACCCCACGTCAACTTCGGCGTTTACGGACGCCGACGGACGATTTGAGTTCAATACATATGAAAAGGGTGATGGCGTGCCGGAAGGCAACTACGTGCTGACCTTCAAATGGGGCAAGTTCAATCTGGTAACCGCGGACTACGGCGGCGATAAGTTTAAGGGCAAGTACTTGGACCCAAAGAAGTCCGAGTTCAAGATCACCGTTTCCGCCGACAAGAGTGTGGACGGCAAGCCGATCGATGTGGGCACGATCGAGTTAAAATCGAAATAGGCTGCTGGATCCGTGGGTGCAAGCGTCGCACGCGGCTTACTAGACTGCCCATTTTACCGTACTTTGGGACCGGGACCTCGACGAGGTCTCGGTCTTTTCTTTTTCGTCGTTCTAACCACGAGAATCGGAAAATCCTGAGCGACCGGAATGCCGATACACGGATAGACGTTGGTTTACCTGTTTGCGCGCGCCTTCCGCAACAGCGGGTTGTGGAGTGCACCGGTTGATGAACGTGGTTGAATGAGGGAACTTGGGATGATGCGCTGGGTGTTTGCGCTGGCTGTTGTTGGTCTCCTTTCGCATGGCGCGCGTGCCATCGCCTGGGACCCGCCGTTTGATTCCTGGGTCACGCAGGCCGGTGCCCTGTTATCCGAGCCTCCGCGGGACACGGCGGCCGTGCCTGAGAGCGCGAAGGCGTCCAACACGGGACACGAGCTGACCGAACCTGAATCCAGCACGCCCCAACCCGTGCAAAACAGCCCGGTCCCGGCACCGCAGCTTCCACCGCTCGACCGTACCGCACCGATGAGCGACTGGGATATGTACGCCGGCAGCGTCTATGCGAACACGAGTCCCGTTTGGGTGCAGGCCGAGTACATGTTGATGTGGACCAGCGGCACGCGGCTGCCGCCGTTGTTGACAACCAGTCCAAACGGCACGCCGGTCGGTCAGGCCGGTGTATGGGGCGAAAGTGGCACGGCCAGCCTTTTCGGCGACCAGATGATTGGTGACGACGCGCGGTCCGGCATTCGCACCACGATGGGCGTGCGGCTGGGACACTGGTTCGATTACTTCATGGACGCCGAACTCGAAGCGCACTTACTCTACTTGGGCAATCCCGCGCCGAATAGCGATTTCCATGCCGCGTCCGGCGGTGACCCGATAATGGCACGGCCGTTCTTCAACGTCGACGCCGGCGCCCAGGACGCCCAACTGGTCGCGTTTCCAGATGTCGTTTCGGGCGCCATCGACATGGAAACGTCCAGCGAGTTTCTCAGCACGGGAATCGTGTTCCGCCGCGATTGGCGGTGTGGCAGTTGGGGCCGAGTCGACTGGCTGGCCGGCTACCGGCACGTGCGATTCGAGGACCGGTTGTTCATCCGAGAGAATCTCCTCACGACGGACCCGGGTGGCGCGCTTCCCGCCGGCACAACGATCGACGCATTCGATGAATTCAAGACCTGGAGCGAATTCAATGGCGGTGAACTCGGTCTCCAGTTCTGGACCGACTACCATGGCTGGACGGTCGACGTCCTGGCCAAATCGGCCCTGGGACCCATGTCGCGAATCGTCGACGTTCAGGGCTCGACGATCACGGCTGAGCCGTCCGGGCCCGTGACGTTGTCCAGTGGCGGGCTGTTGGCCCAGCCGACCAACGTTGGCCGCCACAGGTCGACCTATTTCTCGATCGTGCCGGAAATTGGAATCCGCCTGCGCCGGCGCGTTTCGCACACGTTCGTCTTTACACTCGGCTATACTCTCATCCTGGTCGATCATGTCGCGCGCGTCGGCGAGCAAATTGACACGCTGGTCAACCCGACGCAGATGGGCGGCAATCCACTGGTCGGCGCGGCGCGACCGCACGTTCCGATGACAGACCGAACGCTGTGGGTCCAAGGTCTGACTGTCGGCCTGGAGTGGTAGTGGACCGTGCCCGGCCCAAAGGCGCGGCTGTTGAAGAGCTTTCAGCCGTTACGACTTATTGTATTGCGCCGGCGCTTCTAACTGCGGCGAATGCTCACCGAACAAAAGCCCCCCATGGGCCTGGCCTGTCATAAACTCCGGAACATGGGATAAATGATAAATGGAGGTACTGGATAACTGCGATCTTGTTGCGCATTGGTAACGGTTGACCAGCGACCATTGGCTTCTGCTAGCGGTTTCTTGTGTAACGCCTTCGGCGTAAATACGTGTATGGTGACCGTAACCCAGGGTGGCGTCCGCCTCCGTAAGAACTACGGCGGACTTACCCTGGGCTCCGGAATATAACGCCTTCGGCGTAAGGACGGCCACCGGCTGCAAAGCAATTGGTAGTAACTCCAAATTGCAGACACCCAACATTCCCAGTCATCACTGGAGTTTTGCATTTTGGCGTTTCAAGACCAGTTTCTGGGGTTCGAGCTGGCTTGAAATAAGGACTTACGTCGACAGAATTGGCCTTGAATTCACGTTTTGCAAAACT
>CAZSOG010000420.1:0-5408 GCA_964607555.1 uncultured Pirellulaceae bacterium
CTTTGTCCATTTGAAACACAGAGGCACGGAGATCACGGAGGTGATTCGAAAACAATTTTCTCTGTGTCCTGCAACCAACGGACGGATCCCGGGGCGGTCACGTTTCGGAGAAACGCTCTACCTGTGCCGCCCAAGAAGCGATCGGCGGCACCGCCCGATACCCAGGTGGGCGGCACAGGTAGGTCTGTTCTCCGAACGGACCGCAACCCCGCCCCAACCTCATACCCCTGTGCACCTCCCCCACAGCTCCTCCACACGGCTCAAACCTGACAAGCGTCCTCCCGCCCACAGCGTGCCAACGATCAAGCGCTCGACGGCGCACAGAACGTTTCGGAGAAACGCTCTACCTGTGCCGCCCAAGAAGCGATCGGCGGCACTGCCCGACACCCAGGTGGGCGGCACAGGTAGGTCTGTTCTCCGAACGGACCGCGCGCAACCCCAATCCCATGCCCCTTTGCATTACCCCACGACGCACGCGTGGTCTGACCCAAGAACTTGACTCAAGACCCGCGCGTTCCAGCCCGCGCTGTTTCTCGATACGGCCAATCCGTCGGGACAGCGCGTGAATCTCGCCGAAATTCCACGCCACACAACTGGACACTTAGGACAATGGGAAAATCGCTCGTGCCCAAGAATTGAGCATGGGAGCCATGCCTAGATAGTGAGCACGCAAGCCTGCTTTCAGGGCACAGCAAGTGCTTGCATGTAAGTGCTTGCACTTTAAGGAGATAGCGATTGTGGTTGACTTGTCCTGCAAGATTGAGCAAACGGGCGGCATGTTCGGTCGCTTGCCATGATCGTCAGGAGCCAGGACCACGAAACAACCGCGGGAAGGAACCGCCGCAGATGGAAAAAACAGGAACCGTCAGTTTTGCGCAGCGTTGTCGGAAAGCATATCGGCAAGCGATTGAGTTGAGTGAGATGCAGCCGGATTGGCTGCTTTTCTTTCGCGAGGTATTGGGAGTCGACGGGATTGTCCGCCGGCTTTTTCCGGATCCCGAAGTCCAACTGCAGTTTGAGCAGACGGTCGAGTATGCGGCGATCCGGGAAATGCTGGGGCGACTACGGCAGAAGGCCCATCGAAACAAGGGACCGTTGGAACCGACCCGTGTGATTACGGTCAGGCTCCCCAAGAGCGTTCACGAGTCGCTTCGCGCGGAGGCCACGGCGCGGGGAACGAGTATGAACCAGCTTTGCCTCAGCAAGCTACTGCGTGTCATGGACCAGGAGTTCGGCCCCGATGAATTCCCTGCGGAGTGAACTCGATCGCCTGGCGCGAGCAAAAGAACCAGAGTGGACCGATAAGCCGGGTTCTGTAACCGCCGGGCCACAACGGCATGGCGGCCGATGACCATTTCTCTAGGGCACCGATTGCTCGGCACCTCAAGCAGCCTACCCGGGGGTCATCATCGGGGCGGACCACCCCGAGGCGGCGAATGACCGCACTGCCCCCTGTTTGGCCTTGCTCCGGGGGGGGTTTACCTAGCCGGCCGAGTCACCTCGGCCGCTGGTGAGCTCTTACCTCACCGTTTCACCCTTACCCAAGCTGAACTGGCCGAGACCAATCCACCCTGGGCGGTTTACTTTCTGTTGCACTTTCCCTGACCTCACGGCCGGTCGGCGTTACCGACCACCCTGTCCTGCGGAGCCCGGACTTTCCTCTCGTCGCACGCCTATTGGGCGCCGACCAGCGGTCATCCAGTCCACTCTGGCGATTTGCACGACACAATTCCGCCCGCCGGCGGTCAGACCAAGCCGCCGGCGGGCGCAAAGCTCGGCTGTTGACGCCTGATCACGAACTCATCCCCTCGGATGCCGCGTGACTGG
Source organism: uncultured Pirellulaceae bacterium (assembly GCA_964607555.1). Lineage (GTDB taxonomy): Bacteria > Planctomycetota > Planctomycetia > Pirellulales > Pirellulaceae > JAJSAJ01. The sequence goes on from CAZSOG010000420.1 coordinate 1,828, forward strand.
GGCGCCCCGTCTGTTCCGTTCGGTGCGCGCCGCGCCTTCGACTAATGACAGCCGAGAAGGCTCAGCACATCAGTGCACGGCTTGTGCGTGCACTGCGTAAAGACCGCGGCGTGATGGAGATCGTGATGGCAGACGATTGCCATCTGCTCGATCATCGTCCGCAGTTTGGATCGTTCTTCCTCCAGCATATCGACCCGTTGCTGGAGCTCTTCGACTGGCTGTTCCTGAAATACTGTCTGCGTGGCCATTTGTGCGACACTCTCTAGATGATATTTTATAGGCGGTTAGGTTCGTCCGACTGGATAGTGAATTGGCGCAGTCCGTTCTCCCGCTGGTCGAACGCGCGCAGGACATTTCAAAGTGGCGGCGGTATAATACGACTCACACTCGTCGCCGCGAACGACACAACAACGTCGCCCGCGTTGCCTATCACGCCCTCATACTACCATGGGAGCGTGGATTTGTTCATAGGGATTTTCACGATTATTCCCCGTGAACGAGGCGCTGTTCGCGCGTTGGGCCGCACCCGCCTGCCGGCGCGTCCGATACCTCGAAAATATAGCTCCCTATTTGCAGAAAAGCACGTGCGCGGTCTAATAACCATCAGTGCCCCCCGAAGGAGCCCATTGGTCGATGTCGCGCGGCGGCGCGCATGGCACTGGCCCTCAATCAAGTTGCCGCGGCGTGTTTCAGAAGCACTTCACGATTATGCAAGTTTTCACCGCTCGAGCCAACCTGGACCGCGTCATCCTGCTGGTCTATCGCGTACCACCGCGGGAAGTTGAACATTTCCTGCCGGCGCCCCTGGCCGCGCGCGAACTGTCGGGCCAGGCTCTGGGCGCCGTCCTCCTGGCGCGGCGGCGCGTCCTGAGCGCTCGTTTCCTGCGAAAATCGTCCGCCGGCATCCAGTTTGCCGTCCACTACTTGAATGTGGTCGACGCGCGGCACGGAAAAACGAGACACGATGTGTTTGTGGTGCGTCGTGACACGTCCTCGCGCCTCGATGCCTGGATAGATCACCATGGGCCACGTAATCGACCGCATCTGGCCCGGTTCGACGGCCATGAAACGGGCCCTGGTATCAGTCTGGAAGTGACGAGTAACGATCGGCGGATGCATGTGTGCGTCACGGGCCATCTAACCTCGCAGCTTCCGGCCCAGAGTGTCTTCCTGAACACCGACCAGGCCTGCGACTTCTTGCGTGACGGCCTCGTCCGCCTCGGCATCGTCGGCCGCCACCGCCCCGGGGTGGCCCAAGCGGCCGCCGGCCTCTGCCGTCTGGTGCCCCTCTGCGTGACGCGGGCCGAATCGAGTATTTTCGGCGCTGGACCGTCGGCCATTGGAAGCGGTGCCCGGTTGGATAGCGCCTTCTGGCTGCAAAGCGTCGAGTTTGCCTGGCACACACAACAGCAACTGTGTTGCGACGGCGCGCCTGCCTAGATCGCAGAGGTGAAAATTAGAAATAAGAAATAAGAAATAAGAAATAAGAAATAAGAAATTAGAAATAAGAAATAAGAAATTAGATGCACGGACGTTACGCGGTTTTTTCGGGATCGGGACGCGGGTTGAGGGATCGGAAAATGAGCAGTCCGACAACCAGCCCAAGGGCGGCCAGCGACAGCAGATCGCCGCGCCAGCCGAGCGTGTTTTGCCAGTTGGCGAAGTACGGCACATCGAGCTGAGCTAGATAGAGCACGGCGATTAAGATGCCCATGATCGCTTCGCCCGCCACCAGCCCCGAACAGAACAGGAGCCCGCGGTGCGTGACGGTCATTTGGCCGTGTTCCGAGTCGCCGCGCAACCGGCTCCAGGCCCGCACCAAGACGGAGACGACGCCCCCAATCAGAATGGGAAACGTCACCGTCCAGGGCAAGTACATGCCGACCGCGACGGGCATGGCATGCAAACGGAAGCGGGCCCCGCGCCGCTCGAGCCACAATCGGTCAGTCACGATAATCGCAACACCGATCGCGGCACCGTAGCCGACGATGTCCCAAGGAATGTGTTTTGCATGTCCGAACATGCCGCCGACCAATTCCTTGAACATCACGGCCTGCGGGGCCTTGAGTGCCTTGACTCCCTCACGCGCCGGCTCCCCGATTCCGTACGCCTTGTACAGAAGTTGCATCGTCGGGGCGATAATGAAGGCCGGGACGATCGTTCCGATGATCTCGCCAATCTGTAAACAGCGTGGCGTGGCCCCGACGATCTGGCCAATCTTCAGATCTTGGCAGATGTCACCGGCCGTGCACGCCGCACAGCAAACAACCCCCGCAACGCCAAGCGTTGCCAGCATCCCCGTGGTGCCAGTAAAACCGAACATCATGAGCAGCCCGGCCGTCAGCAGCACCGTGCAGATCGTGATTCCAGAAACCGGGTTGTTGGACGAACCAACCAACCCAACGATGTAACTGGCGACCGCGACGAAAAAGAACCCCAATACGAACATGGCCCCCGTCGTGATCATCGTTACCGCACCGCTACGTGTCATCCAAAAATAGACCACCGCGCTGAGTGCCAAGCTGAACGCGAGCAGCAAGAACAGTGACAAACCGGTGATCCCCTGCTCGGTGCGCGGCAGATTGCGTGTCTCATCGTGTCCTTGCACACTCCGAAAGGCCGTTCGCAGCGCGGCGCCCATGCTGCTCCCGATTTTCACGATCGAGTACATACCGGCGACGATCATGGCGCCGATACCAAAAAAGCGAATCTGCGTATCCCAGATGCCGCCCAACACGTCCACGACCGACTGGGTACTGAAATCGGCCCCCTGGGCCAGGATCGGCATCGCGCCGAGGTACGAAATCGCGCCGCCCATGAAGACGAGCAAGCTGACATCAAACCCAACAATGAAGCCGACGGCCATCAACATGGGTGAGATGTTCGTGCCGACATACAAGCCCGTATGGCCGATGCGCCACGCACCTTCGACCGTGCCACGGAAAATCCCCGCCACATCGACCAGCGCTTTGAACACACCGCCGATCAACAAAGCGACGAAAATGCCCAGCATCTCCGTGCCACCACGATCCCCCGTGATCAGGACCTCGGCACACGCTACCCCCTCCGGGAACCGCAGTTCTTCTTGCTCCACGATCATCGGACGACGCAAGGGAATCATCATGACGACGCCCATGACCCCGCCGGCCATCGCGATCATCGTGGTTTCCCAGTAGTTGAATTCCTGCCATACCCCTAGCAGGACCAGCGCGGGAACGGTGAAGATAATCCCTGCCGCGAGACTCTCGCCGGAACTGGCAATCGTATGCACCACGTTATTCTCAAGGATCGTTCCACGGCGCATCAAGCCGCGCAAAACCCCCATCGAGATCACCGACGCGGGTATCGCCGCACTGAGGGTCATGCCGGCGTACAACCCGACGTAGACATTGGCGGCACACATGACAACACTGAGTACAATTCCCAAGCCAACCGCCTGGATGGTCAGCTCGGGCAAACTCTTCGACGCGGAGATGTACGGTTTGATCTCGCCAGCCATGAATGGTCACTCCTCGAGTATCGTTTCATTATGCCGCCGCCACTTTGAAATGTCCTGTGCTAGTTCGACCAGCGGGAGAACG
>CAZSOG010000421.1:0-5391 GCA_964607555.1 uncultured Pirellulaceae bacterium
CTTGCATCTGTCTCGACTTACGACTCCTCGCGACGAACTTCATGAATAATCCGGGGTAGTCTCCTGCCGGCTTCTCAGAAGTCGTACCAGACGCCGAATCCGAGGAGACGCTCGAAGTTATTGTAGAACGCATTCTGCGGGCTCTTGCCATTGTAGTACTGCATGCCGATGCGCAGCAGGTGCCGGTCCCGATCGGACATCCACGCCCAGCCGGTCTCGACCGTGAAGTTGCCGCTATAATCGAGTGCCTCACGCAAATGTGCGTTGATCGCGAAAAACGGGGCCCCATGAAAACCGGTCGGCATGGTCGGTGCCCAATCCAATCCGAGTTGAAATTCCCAGGGCTCGCTGATTTCGGAATGAAACGCCCAGGCCGTTTCCGCGTAGAGACGCAGCGCGTCCGTCGGATAGACCGAATAGCCCAGTACGAACGCGTCGCGCGACCAGTTCAAACGCGGATAGCCGGGATTCTTCAGCAGAAACTCGTCGCCTAGATGAGCGCTCATGTGATAGTACGCGAGTTTCACTTGTTGGCGTCCGAACCCGTACGTGATAGGTATTCCACCGCGAAAGTCAACCGACCGCACGTCCACATCACGGGTGATGTCCAACCGCACCTCAGCCGCGCCTTCCGCGTCGATTTGAAAGCCCTGCGGGAATTGGGGGTCCGAATCACCAAACCGCAACAAGCCAATTCGCCCGCCGAGCGTGTTCTCCCACAACCAGCCGTCATGCCGCGCATATACGAGCTTGCCCGCCATGCGCGGCTCTTTCACACCAGCAAGGTAGGACTTGTAGATCAGATCGTTCGGCATCCAGTGCCAATACCAGCCGTTGGAGTGCGGGGCCGGATAACGCCGCTGGTCCAGATACGCATCCAAATCAAAATACGGCTGTTCAACCGCGTCGGGCGCGAACGAGCGTGGTGCGGCGGTCGCCTCGTGGGCCGGTGGGGGCAGTGTTGCTGGACCCTGACCATGGCTCAGTGACGGCGCTAGCATGGTTATGAATATGACAACCGTGAGAATATCGGAAGTGACGGTGCGTTGAATCACGGTGCGCGGCCTCTATAAATATGTCTAGCCGGACGGTTCCTTGGCTGGTCTCAATCATGTCACGACCACCCCACGTCCACGTCGTTGATATTTCAAGGGTCGCAAAGTGTAACCCCTTGATCGCTCGGAAGATAGGGCGATTCAGGCCGCAATCTGAGTAAGCACCCCCACGAAATGGGGCTGCCATTCCATTCTCTGTTGGTGTGGTGCGCAACGCGCGCCGGAGTATCTGTCGAGCATCTTATTGATCGACATAAACTATTGCCAAAACAAAGTTTACGGCAATCAATGACGCTTGCAAACAAGGCTCGCAGGCGGCGGGGGAGGGTTGCTGTCGTGTCAGTCTATTTGGATTTATCGGCATTGCCGCTGGGAACGCTAAAGAAGCGTGTGCATTATTTCAGGTACCAGGAACCTCCTTGTGCGGGCTGCGCACGCAAGGCGGAAGGCTGAAGTGCTTGCGAACTAAAGTCTCGGGAACTAAAGTTTCGGAAACAACATGCGCGCACCGTGCGCGCATGTGGCAGCCTAAGAATCTAGCGAAACGTTGCCTCCAACCAACTGACGGATCCCCAGGCGGTCACGGCTCGGAGAGCCGCTCCACCTATAGCGCCCAAAAAGCGACTCGTGGCGCCGCCCGAAGTTAGGGTGTCTGGCACTTCCTCAGGATCCGCATGGCTGACGGTTGGCAAACGGTATAAAAAACCGGATAAGGTTTCGCTGGCGTCAACCCCTGTTTTTTAGCAACCCAGGATCGCGCCGCGCGATTCAGACGATCCGGGACCTCGCCAAATACCGTGGCCGCAGGTATAATCCCGCTTGTTCAGCACGCCGTGCGCTGGCCGGCCGACCAACGGCCGGAAAACGAAGCGACGTCGAGTCGCTCGGGCGGCCCGTTATTTGAGCGTGATCCGAAAGGTGGCGACGATGGTACTCATGGAATTCAGCATCACCCCGCTCGACAAGGGTGCCAGCGTCAGCGTTTACGTTGCCCGGTGCGTGGACGTCGTTGAGCAGGCGGGGCTTGATTATCGGCTGAACCCGATGGGAACGATCGTCGAGGGTCCGATCGATCGTGTCTTGGACGTCCTGCGACGTTGTTTCGAAGCATTGGCAACTGATTGCGAGCGGATCACATGCGCGGCCAAGTTCGATTATCGTCGTGGCGATCAATCACGCTTCGATTCGAAGCTGGCAAGTGTCGAGCAGAAACTGGGGCGTCCGGTTCGGAAATAGGCTGTCGATCGCGCGTGTCGATTCAGTCTCGGGACGTGCATCCCCTACCGTGTCATGGCGCGACGGGCGTCTCCGGCCAGCGCGGGAGCGGACCGTGGCCCGACGGCGCCCGTATTCGAGACAACGCCCTTTTTTCCACCCGTTCACGACACCTGCTATCAAGGAACACTAATCCTCACTGATCGACACTAATTAGCGTCGATCAGTGTTCTTTTTCTTCTGGTCCATAAACCGTTATCTTTTTTTCACATGACTCTTCGAGGCCGCGTGTCAAGGTTCACTTTCATGCCGTCCACACAACCAGTTGTCATCATTGGGGCGGGCCTTGTCGGACTCGCCACTGCGTTTGAACTGACACGCCGCGCGGCGCGACGGCCGATTGTCGTGGTCGAAAAAGAGCCAGAAATCTGCATGCATCAGAGCGGTAGAAACTCGGGCGTGCTTCATTCCGGAATCTACTATAGACCGGGTTCCTTGAAGGCACGGAATTGCCGCGCCGGCAAGGAAGCGATGGAGCGGTTTTGCGCGGCGCACGGCGTCCCCTACGAAACGTGCGGGAAGGTGATCGTGGCGGTGACGGACGAGGAGCTGCCGGCTTTGGACGAGATTCACCGGCGTGGCGTCGCCAACAACGTGGTGTGCGAATACGTCGATCGTGACGGGCTGGCCGAATTCGAGCCGGAAGCATGCGGGGTGCGGGCATTGCACGTTCCGGAGACCGGGATCGTTGACTTCAAGCAGGTCGGCGCGAAGCTGGCCGAGCTGGTGCGCCAAGCCGGTGGCGAGATTCGGACCGGCGCGCCGGTGCATGGCGTCGCGCGGGACCAGGGACGATTCGTCCTGGAGACGGCGGTGGGACCGATCAGCGCGGGGGCTCTGGTCAACTGTGCCGGGTTACAGAGCGACCGGATCATGGCTCTGTGCGGGCGCCGGCCGCCGGCGCGGATTGTTCCGTTCCGTGGCGAATACTACGTTTTGAGTCCGCAAGCGGAACATCTGTGTCGGAATCTCATCTATCCGGTGCCCGATCCGAAGTTTCCATTTCTCGGCGTCCATTTCACGCGCATGATCCGCGGTGGTGTCGAGTGCGGCCCGAATGCCGTGCTTGCCTGGGCCCGTGAAGGCTATCGCAAGTCCAACATCCGTTTGCGCGACGTTTGGGAGACGATGGCCTATCCCGGGTTCCTTAAAGTGGCCGCTCGTTACTGGCGTGTTGGGGCCGGCGAGATGTATCGCTCGCTGAGCAAACAGGCGTTCGTCAAGGCGTTGCAGCGATTGGTCCCCGCGATCCGGGCCGAGCATCTTGTTGCGCGGCGGTCCGGCGTAAGGGCACAAGCGATCGCCCCGGACGGGCGCATGGTCGATGACTTCCTGATCGAACGGCAAGATCGGATCGTCCACGTGTGCAACGCGCCGTCACCGGCGGCGACGTCCGCTTTGAATATCGGCGCCTTGATCGCCGATCACGTGGAGGAATCACTTGAATAACACACAGGAGAACACAGGATGACCGCCGATTACACGCTGTCCACGATCGCCAAGATGATCGACCACTCGTTGCTCGCCCCCGTGCTTACCGACCGGCAGTTGGAGGAGGGGCTTCAGGTGGCGGTCCAATACGATGTTGCATCGGTCTGTATCAAGCCGTACTACTTGGCGCGATGTACCGAGGTGTTGGCGGGCACGACGATTGCTCCGAGTACGGTGATTGGCTTTCCGCATGGAACGAATGCCACGCGGATGAAGCGCGCGGAAGCGCAGCAGGCGCTCAGCGACGGTGGCAAGGAGTTGGATTGTGTCGTCAACATCGGCAAGGTACTCACCGGTGACTGGGATTTCGTCACGCGGGAGATCCAGGAGCTGGCGGATTGCATCCACGCCGCGGGCGCACGGATCAAGGTGATATTCGAGAACTGCTATCTTGAAGACGCTCACAAGATCAAACTGTGCGAGATATGTGGCGGGGCGCGGGTCGACTGGGTCAAGACGTCCACCGGGTATGGCACCGGGGGGGCGACACTCGACGATCTGAAACTGATGCGGACTCACGCACCCGCGCACGTGCAGGTCAAGGCGGCTGGCGGCGTCCGCACGTTCGCGCAGCTGTTGGAGGTTCGCGCGCTCGGCGTAACGCGTGTCGGTGCCACACGCACGATTGACATTCTGGAAGCGTGCCGTCAGGAACTGGGCGAAGGCGAGGTGTAGAATACGCATCCGTCGGACGTTCACGACCCGTTAGAGGGCGTAACTGGCGCCCCGCTAACACATTGAGAATGCTGGAATCACTGCATTTCTCGGTAGTTAACGGTTGTCGGTGTCAAGGGGGTTCGACAGGCCCGGAGGGCCGGCATAACCCCTGCCGGTGCCGTAAGGCACCGGTTGTGTTGGCCCCCTGAAACACGAGGCCCGGAGGGTCGGCACAAGACGCTATTGTCCGCATTGACTACGGGGGCGGTCCTGTGTCGGCCCTCCAGGCCTTGATAAACTTCGTACGGTTTCCGCGAGGCCTTACGGCCCCGGCAAGGGCTGTACCGGCCCTCCGGGCCTAAGAGGCTGTAGCAAAACTGCTTCGGCGAAGTTATCATCCGCTTCTTCGACGGACAAGGATGTCCATCGTACGTGGCACCCCGAACGTGGCCGGGCCCACGGCTGCTACCACCTGGGGATCCGTCAGTTGGCTGGCGGTGGAACCCCGTCAGATTCTTAGGCCGCCACATGGACGCACGGTAGGGTGTTGAAAACCGGGTATTGTAGCGCAATACGTTTCTTCCTGTTTTCGTAACCGTTCACGGCCTTTGGCCATGAACGTCAAGTTAGTTTACGCTTACGCTTACGCTTACTCTTAATCTTAATCTTAATCTTAATCTTAATCTTAATCTTAATCCTCTTCCGGCCTTTGCTGGTGTGGCACGCGCAAATGAGGTAATCTCACGTGAGATATCTGGGCTCCCATGAATCAGGAGAGTTGTTGCGCAACGTGACACGTTATGTCGATCAGGATGAAGATTAAGAGTAAGATTAAGAGTAAGATTAAGAACCGGGATCAACAGTGGACTGGAATACGGCCAAAGCGGCTTGCGTTGTTCGGTGGGGTGCCGGT
>CAZSOG010000422.1:0-5383 GCA_964607555.1 uncultured Pirellulaceae bacterium
GTGTTGATCAGTGAAGATTAGTGTTCCCTGATAGCAGATGTCGTGAACGGCTACCGTTTTTCTATTTCGGCGACAATCGCACGCAATCCGTGGCCCCGGATTGACGAAAACCGGGCCACGTCCAACAATGCAACCGTTGCATGCAGCCACTTGTTCACCTTCAATTGTCAGAGCACGAATCGCATGAATTTCTTGAAACAGCAGGACCCCGAGGTTTGGGCAGCCATTGCCAACGAACAGAATCGTCAAAGTGACGGTCTCGAGATGATCGCCAGCGAGAATTACACGAGCCCGGCCATCATGCAGGCGACCGGTAGCGTGCTGACCAACAAATATGCGGAAGGATACCCTGGCCGCCGCTATTACGGCGGTTGCGAGCACGTGGACGTCATTGAAAACCTGGCCCGTGACCGGGCCAAGGAACTGTTTGGCGCCGAATTCGCCAACGTCCAGCCGCACTCCGGCTCGCAAGCCAACATGGCGGTTTACTTGACCGTGCTGGAGCCTGGCGACACGGTGCTCGGTTTGGACCTTGCCCATGGCGGTCATTTGACCCATGGGATGAAGCTGAACATCTCGGGACGACTTTATCATTTCGTCAGCTATGGCGTGACACGTGACACGCATCGAATCGATTTTGACCAGGTGGCGCGGCTGGCCCGTGAACACCGGCCGAAGCTTATCGTGGCTGGAGCAAGTGCGTACCCGCGTGAGATACCACACGATCGCTTCGCGGAAATCGCGGAAGAAGTGAGCGCAAAACTGTTTGTCGACATGGCACATTACGCGGGCCTGGTGGCGGCCGGACTTCACCATAATCCCGTGACGGTGTCCGACTTCGTTACGACCACCACGCACAAAACGCTGCGCGGTCCGCGTGCCGGATTGGTTTTGTGCAAGAAATCGTATGCGCGCGAAATCAACCGTAGCGTATTTCCAGGGCTTCAAGGCGGCCCTCTCATGCACGTGATTGCCGCCAAGGCCATCTGCTTCCAGGAGGCGATGCGACCCAACTTCAAACAGTACGCGCAAGCCGTGATCGATAACGCGAAGACGCTGGCCGATGTCTTGCAACAAGGTGGTTTGACCTTGATCAGCGGCGGCACGGACAACCACTTGATGCTGGTCGACGTGACGGCCGTCGGCGCGACCGGAAAGCAGGCGGAAAGTGTGCTGGAGGCGTGCGGGATCACGGTCAACATGAATATGATCCCATTCGATCAGCGCAAACCGCTCGATCCCTCGGGAATTCGTGTCGGGACCCCGGCCCTCACGACACGCGGCATGGGAGCGGACGAGATGCGGCGGATCGGAAACTGGATGCTGCAAGCCTTGCGCGCGCCGGACGACGCGGACCTTCATCGGAAGATTCGAGCACAGGTCGAGGACCTCTGCCGGGAGTTTCCCGTTCCAGCCGCCGCACTTCAATCCAACGAAAATGCCTAGCATAACGGGAAGCGTAGATGTCGACATCCAAAATACTCATTGCCGATGATAACCAGGCGAATTGCGAATTGCTCGAAGCTTATCTCGACGACGTCGATTGCACGGTCGAGGTTGCCATTGACGGGCAAGATACGCTCGAAAAAGTCGCCTCGTTCCAGCCGGACCTGATCCTGCTGGATATCATGATGCCGAAACTGAACGGTTTCGAAGTCTGCAGAAAAGTCAAGGATGACCCCGCGACCAGACGCACCATGATCTTGATGGTCACGGCATTGAACGAACTCGGTGATATTGAACGCGCTGTGTCCGCCGGCACCGATGACTTCCTCTCCAAGCCGGTGCAGAAGATCGAGCTGATCAAGCGGGTGCAGAACATGTTGCGCTTGAAAGACGTCGAAGACGAAGTCGAACGTCTCCGCCGCTACATCGAGCAAATGGAAGAACCCGATTCACCCGACACCGAACCGGACGTGGATGAGGCGTGAGCGGGCCCAGGAATTGGCGACCTCGACCGGTATGTTCCGTCCACTCCGTCCACCACGGTTATACCGCGCGGGCCAGCAGTTCACTGCCCCGCTTTGCCGGCCCATTTGGCAATCCCCGCGATAACGGAATCGACACGCGGGGCCATCCGTTGTTGCGACGCCGAAGTCAAACGCATGACTTCGACCAGACCATCGCGCACGACCGAGTGATCGCTCAACAGGTGATCGCGCATCACCAGGATGAACGCGCGCACTTTCGGTTCATCCAACGGCACATGAGCCGCATTCAGAAGTGTCACGATACGGACATATCGCTCAAAAGCCTGACGCTGTTGGTCCGTGATTACCTGGTCGGCACCGTCCAGATAGGCCGCGATCAACTTGGTGGGAAATGCGGCATTCCGGTCGTCGACACCGGCATCGTACAGTGCGACAATGCGGTTATGAAACGCCCGCGTGGGATGGTAAGCGCGATTGTCCGCGGCGCGGAGCGCGCCGTTGGCCAGCCGTTGGGCCAGTTGCCGGCCAAACCCCTGCCTGATCGATAGCCCGTGTTTCGCCAGGTCTTTGCACGCGTCCAGCGCGTCGAGCAGTGCCAACGCCTTCGGTTTATCCCCAGATTGAACGGTTCGGCGTATCTCGTCGACCAGCCGCGTGATCACCGGCTGATCCAGCATATCGGTTCGATCGCGAACCGTCTCGGCCAGCATATCGGCGATGTGCGTTTTGCCAATCCGACGGTAGCATTGTTTGCTGTCGGGCTCGGCGAGACCAAGCAGGAATTCACGGCGCAGTTGTCCGGGGTCGATACGGAGCGTCTGGACCAGCAGCGCGGAGTCGGATGATTTGGGATCCAGGGTCTTGACGAGGAACGCGGCGGCGCCTTGGCTATAGACGGCGCGATCGGCTAGTTCCTTGCGCAGAGTGCTATTCCGGCGTCCGGCGTGTTGCAGCGTGTGGGCCAGTCTATCGAACGCGGCGACATATTGTTCAGCGAAATCGACCATGGACGGGGCCCCTTCCAGCAGTCCGCGGGCCATGGCCCGCGCGACGACATACGTCGCACTGTACTGGCTCTTGTACGACAGCCCCAGCGTGGTGATGTGCGTGGCCATCTTTTCGAATCGGGTGGCCTTTGTTTTCACGTCCAGCAATGGCGTCACCGCCTTGGCGATGTCGGCGCCCGTGTTTGCCTCGGCCAGTTGATTCAGAATCTCACGGCGATAGGTACCGAGGCTTGTGCCCCAAAACTCAAATAGCTTCTCGGCGGACGCCAATCCCGTGATGGTGTTGACCTGGCGCACGGCCCGTTCAAGCAAAATGGAACGAGCCAGCGTGTCATTGCGCCGCCGCACGTCGGCAATCAGCAGCGGCGCGACGTCTTCAAACGTGTACCAATGCCGCAGAAGTTCCGCGGCGCGGAACCGAGTCTCTCGAGAATGCGCGCCGATCGCTTCCACCAGGTACGGAACCGCGGCCTTGCCATGCGCCAAAATCGCATCGGTCGCCTTGTTGCGTGCGTCGAATGACGGGGAATCCAATTGCGCGACTACCGTGGCAAGCGCCGTGCCGTCGGTTGCGGCCCCCGGCGTGCCCGCCGTTTTCGAGCCCGCCACCTGGGTAGGGGCCGGACTGCCCGACGGCTCACCGGCACGAGCCGCACGGCCCGCGTTGCTTGGCCAGAGCGATCCGAAGCACAGGAAGGTGATCACGACATAGCCGGATACTACGGGAGTCGGCACGCGTGTCGGCCGGCGGTTGATGGAAAATGCCATGGTCGTTCGCAGTACGTTGTTCAGTTGGGTACGCATTGGAACGAGAGAACCGCTGCCCCCCCACGGCTCCCCGTCTTGTCGATTATAATCAACGGACGGGAAATATGTCGCCTGCACCTTCCCTGGCATTGCAGAAAAACGTGAACATAGGTCAAATGCCACTACCACGACGGTCCAACAAGGTCATCAAACCATGTGCAAACGATGCACGGCTCTCACGGCAGTACTGCTGTTCAACACGTACGTCGGGGCCCAGCCGCCGGCAAACTACCAGCTTGATTCCGACTGGCTGCTGGACGCCACGAAGTTTCAAGCACGCGTCGAAACGGACCGTGACGCCAATCGAATCATGCTGTCCAACGGCCTGGTGCGGCGGACGATTGCCACGGCCCCGAATGCCGCGACAATTGGCTTCGATAATCTGATGAATGGAGCATCCATTATCCGCGCGATTCGCCCCGCGGGACGCGTGCGTCTCGATGGGATCGACTTTCCTATCGGGGGACTCGCGGGACTGCCGGACCAAGCATATTTTACGCGTCCGTGGCTGGCGAACCTACGGCCGGTACCGAACGCGCTGCAATTCGTTGGTTCCGAGAGCGGCCGAATCGAGCCGCGGTTTGCGTGGACACAGATTCGCCACCATGCGCCCGACGTACGTTGGCCGCCGGCCGGGGTCCATCTTCAGTTGCATTTCGTGATCCCCGAATCGGCCGCGGTGGCGTGCACGGCCGCGGGACTCGCCAGTGATGTTGCACGCGCATGCCTGTTCGAGGACCGTTTTCAGGATCGAGACGAATCCTGGACCATGCACGGCTCAACGACCCACGCACGCAGCAGTTTCGTGAATGAGGGGAAGATTGGCGAGATTTACACGCCGGCCAATACGGCCGTGTTCGCCGAACGCCGGGTTTCATCGGCCACGCGTCTTGTCGAGTTGACGTTGGACGTCGGCACGGACACGAGCGCGAGCTGGGGACCGGGCGTCGCCCTGGCGTGGGACAAGCAGGTGGTCAAGTTCTATTTGCGACCCGGCGCGCGCGCGGAAGCGGCGGCCGCGTTTGGCGTGTGGGACGGCACGCATGAACTGCTGATCAAGCCTGGCGACAAGCAGCTCGATTTGGGGCAACCATGGTCGTTGCGTCTGCGCATCGACGCCGACAAGGTCTTCTGCGAAGCGCGTCCTGTTCGCGGCAACTGGTTTCAAGTTGCCCAGATTCGCATTGCCGACAGCTGGGGCAAAGTGCGCGACGTGCGGATCGGCAAGACAAGCCGGACTGGTGGCGCCGACGACTTTCATGGAGCCCCCGGTGAATTGGGGCGGACGCACATCATGCACTACGCCGAGTACGGGCCGATTGACCCGGCACGCCTCACGCGACAGACGGACTATCAGAACTATCGAGGAGTGCGTGTCGATGTGCATTTCGCGCTGTACGACGGCCTTCCGCTCCTGAGCAAATGGCTAACCCTTTACAACGGATCCCAGCACGCTGTGAATGTCGATCGATTTTCGGCCGAGGAGCTCGCGGTCGTTGAATTCGACAATCCCGTCGAAACGCGCGAGGGGGTGCCACTGGCACATCCTGATTCGCTGCATGTGGAAACTGACATGGCATTCGGTGGATTTACTCATCAAAGGGCCAATCGGCAATCGGTCCATTGGCGCACCGACCC
>CAZSOG010000423.1:0-5381 GCA_964607555.1 uncultured Pirellulaceae bacterium
CGTTCACGACATTTTCTATCAAGGAACACTAATCTTCACTGATCAACACTAATGACACCGCCCTAAAGAGTCCGCAACACTCGATATAAATCCGGCAGGTCGCGGAAAAGTCGAAGGCACTTCAAGATGAGGTTCTCCGATATTAGCGAGAATTAGCGTCGATTAGCGTTCTTTAGTCTTCTGGTCCGTGAACAGATACCGTGGTTTTTCAATCCGGCGCCATCGGCCCGGGGCGAACGATGGTCGGCGCCGACTTGATGCGCGGGCGTACCGACAACCAGTCGATGCCTTGGAATTCCGGATCGTCGATTTGACGCACTTCTTCCGCTCCGCGATACGGACACATGGTGTCCACCCATGCAATCAGCTTGCGAAGAGCCAACGGATCGACGACGACGTCATAGTGCGTGCCGGACGCCGCGATCTCAATCAGTCGACTGTTGTAGGACAGGTGGGTCATCGGCAGCGGGGTCTGGTACGCGCGTGGATCCGTCTTCTCGTACCCTTCCACCATCAACATATTCGCGATGCCCAGCCCAGGCGATGCGCTCGCCGGTCGGTGATAGGCCGTCCCCCATGATGGCTGACCCGTCAATGTCATATATGGTTGGTCGAAGAACAGGAACCCAGGCCGATGCGTCAAGTCGAGGGCAGCGCGTCCCGGGGCATCGCCCTGGTGACATTTCGCGCAGTATTTGTCCAGCGTCGGGCGGACGAAGCGCGTGTAGCTGACCGATTCGTCGCCCCAGGGCGGAGCCTGTATGGGTTCCGGAGGTTTGGCCAGAGCCGCCGCGGACAAACGGCCAACCGGTGTGGTCGAGTGGCTCTCGTGACAGCCCAGGCAACCACGCCGTTCGCCGGGCATGACGCCGGTGAAACTCCGCATCGTCTGCAGTGCACGGAAGCGCTTGTCGAGCAACTGAAAATGCAGTGCCACTCCCGCCGGCGCGCGAAATGCCACCGACCCGTCCGGCTGGATCGGGACGGTTCCCAGGATGCGTTTCACCCCTTCGGATTGCACCGCGGAAACAACCGGCCCCGTGGACAGATAGGGCCGCTTGTACCAGTACGTATACGTTTTCGGCTCGACATTGAGCACGCGCAAATAGCGTACCTTGGCACGCATCGCGGCGGGCACGCCCTCACAAACGTCCGTGCTGAAAATGACCCCATCGTGCGGCGTCAACCGCTCGGCCGGTGTCGGCCAATCAACTCGATCGGCAAGCACGGGTGGCCGCCTGCGCGGCCGTACCGGAATCGCGTGGAAGATGTTGTGCACTCCTTCATAGAGTAACTCGCGGTTGCCATCAACGTCCATCAAGTACAACAAGAACTTCCCATTGCGATTCGCGGACACAAGGAAATCGTGGGTGCCAAGTGGATAGGGTGAATAATAGGCCGTGAAGGCGCCACTCTTGTGATAGGTCGGCGATTCGATCGGATCGACCGGTCCGTTGCCCGACTCGGGCCACGGGACTTCGGCCGTCACCTTCGTCAAACCGTTTGGAAAGTTGAACCCGCGTTTGGGATCGATGATACCAATCGATCCGGAAAACCAATTGTGATGGGCGCTGCCCGTGAACATGATCCGGTCGCTACCCGGTATTTGGCGCGCGTCTTTCAGAAGATCTGGCCAGACACTCTGATTGCCCCACAACGTGTTGACCTGAGTTCCATCAGGATTCACGGTCCACAGACCCTGGGCACGCCAAAGTGGCTTGTCCGTGTATTCCCACCGAGTATAAACAACTCGACCATCCTCCAGCACGGCGGGGAGATAGTCGGGCTCGTTGTTTCGGGAGATCAAGTAGATGTTTTTGCCGTCGATATCACTGCGTGCCAGCACGAACGCGTTCGTCGGCGGCATGCAACGCACGTACGTGTTCGAACGCGTTGTCGAAAACATGATGTGCCGCCCATCCGGCAAGAAGATGGGGTCGAGATCGTCGTACGGTCCGTCGGTCAACTGCTCGAGCTCACTGCCATCGATCCGGATGTGGTACAGGTGGAATGACTTCTCGTTATGTGGTTTGAAGCAGAACAAGACGTGCCGGGCATCGAACGAGAGGTCGGGACGCCAGAACGCGCCATGCAACGGTGCCCGGGGCATCAGCTGCGTAAGATGTCCCGCCGGCGAAAGACCATCCAAGACCAGCAACCGGGCGCCCGGGACCGCCATGTACCCAAGCCGGTGGCGTGTCTGGTGCGGCCACTCGCTGCCCGCCGGGAACGGCATGTCAACAAACAGGAGCTGGTGAAAATCGATGGTGGGGTTCGCCAGAAAGATCGAGCGTTTGATCTGGCGGACTCGAAAATAAATGGCCTTGAGATGATCGTCCGCGCCGCCGGTGAGCTGGCGGAGTTTATCTAGTTCGCGCAGCGGTTGCGCGAGGTCCACGTCGCCCGGATGTTCCGTCTGGATCCGATTCGCCAATGCGTGCGTCCACGTGATCTCTTGCTCGATCCGAGCCCGCGACAGTTGGCCGCCGGCTTGAAACAACCAGTCCCGCTCCAACATCGCGCGCGCTTCGCTCGACGGCAGGTCACGCGTCTCCGGCGTGGCGAGTTTGCGATAGGGAGCAACCGCTTCCGCGACCGACGGGCGCCGGGTCACATGGCGGCCGATATCGAGGATCAAGTCGATCCATGCCGGCGAGACGCTTGCGGGTCCTCCCGTCTCGGTCTTTTGCTCGAACTCGGTTTGTAAACGGTCGACATCGTGCCAGAATCCCCGCTGCTGGGAATCCAGTCTGGCCCATTGCTGTTTCGTGAGTGGCCGATACTCAACCATCAGGTCGACCAAATGCCGAACCGAATCGAGCCAGTGACGGGAGTCCGTCGCGTCGAAGAACTGCAGCGGCGCGGAGCCCGTGGCGCGGATGAAATCGTGATAGGGACCGGGAAAGTCCGTCTTGAGCTTCGCCAGCATGAACCCGATCAACTCGCGGTCACCACCAGATTGTTCTCCCACCCAGAACGCGTGGATCGACGCAAGGGTCTCCGCGAACGAACCGCCGCGATGATAGAGTACCTTAACACGACACTCGAGCCGGGCAAAGCGAACTGACAACGCGTCCAGCCCGCGCTGGTATAGCTCCGTGATCTGTTGCCCAGTCAGCGCGTCCGCGTAGATGCTCAGATCATCGAGCGAGCCCTGAAAGAATTCGCCATGGCCGGAGCTCGATCCGATAAACGCGGGTGCCGTGCTGTTCGTCGTGATTTCCCCCGGTCGATCGAGCGACCCGATCTGAGTGCCGTCGAGGTAGACACGCATCGTCCGGCCATCAAACGTGGCCGCACAGTGGTGCCATGCCCCGTCAAGCACGTCGGCGGGATCGATGTGCGCATCACACTCAACGTAGCCGCCGACATTTAACCCGAGTGACAATATTGTGCCATTATTCTGAAACGAGAACAATAGTCGCTCGCCACATTCTTGCCGAAAAATCTCGCGATAGCCGCCCAGGTCGTTCGGTTTTACCCATACCGAAAAAGCGATCCCGGACCGGCGCGGGCCCGTGGCGACCGATGCCACGCGCAGTGCATGGTTACCCGTCAGTTGCACCGCATTGCCCAGAACTCCAGCCACGCGTGGCAAAGACACGACGATGGGCGCGGCCGTACGCCGCGCTTCATTCTGGATTGGCGCGTTATCCGCTTCGTCAAACGTCCAACGAGCCAGCAGGGTGGGCCCCGCCCCGGCCGGTTGGGCGGCACGGACCCAGGTCGTGTCGGTAACCACCGTGGACGCCAGGTAGCCGGCAAGCAGCAGTGGCAGCCAAGCCCATGACACGTCTGTGGGCCCGTCATTGCATGTCATCATTTCCGACTCCACATCCGCGGCTTGCCCCGTGCGCAAACGAGTCTCGTCAGCCCAAAAAAGCGAATACCGCTGTCTCGATCAATAAGGGTTCGTGCGGCTTCGCGCAAGCGGCACCTGGCGAAACGGCTACTCTATTCTAAGACGCTGGGCCCGCAATTGAAACGATACTGGGCGAAAAGTTCGGTCTGCGTGGCGGGATCAGCACGAAATCACGCGCGTTACCGCCGCGTTCGCCTTAGCCCGGATTATTCATGAGCGATCTGCTGCGGAGCCGCAATCCGGCCATCTGCCGCGTCAAAGGACAATTCGTCTGTGCTCACGTATTAACAATATGCTCCGCAGACGAATTGCCCTTTTCCTTGCATCTGTCTCGACTTGCGGCCCCTCGCGACGAACTTCATGAATAATCCGCCTTAGGATCGGCACGTCGATGAGCTATTGATGCGCAGGCCCCGCGTCCGGCGTGTAGGAGAACTCGAAGCCGTTATGGCGAGTCTTGTTGCGTCTCCGCTTTGATGCATAACCGGTTGCATCCGGAACCGTTTGAACCACGAGGAACACGAACCGCGCCGAAGATATCAGCTGCCGCCTGACTGCTTCCTCCGCCATGGACGCGCACTTCGTGATCTTCGCGTCCTTCGTGGTTGACTTCCCCTTCTGCGCTGCTCCCCGTATGTGAGCTTGCTGCTCGAGAAACACACGCTGGCACCCATTGCCCAGGGGTGATCACGTGGCAGATTGCGCCAGGGAATCCCATGCGTAACGAATTCCATGCGTAACGGTCCGCACCTGTCTGTAAACCGGAAACCGGGTCTCACCCCAGGCCCCCGTCCCCTTTTCTTCTTCAGTAGTGCATTCAGCCTCTGGGTTGATTTGTCCTCCGCAGAAAGATAAAATGGACACATATTATCCCTCTAGGAAGGATGTATGCGAGATCTAATCAGACAGAAAATCGTTGATTCACTGGCAATCTCACCGCCTCGAATGACTCAGCGGGACGCGCGCGTCCCTCAGGTACCTGGCAAAGCGGTGGCGGTGATCGGACCACGGCGTGCCGGAAAGACAACCTATCTTTGGCAAGTCCTGGCCGAGCGGCTCGCGGCGGGCACACCGCGCGAAGGGCTACGATGTATCGGCGTTGGTCCCCGTTGAGTATTCCTCGAGATTTCCGCCAGGGCATAAGGAACGGCTATTTCAGCGATTCAAGAAAGGGGATTACCCTGATGTCGGGCGCATATTTTGGGGGCTTAAGGGTACGAAACATGCGAGATACTTGGTCAGGATTCTGCCAAGTGGCTCCGGTTATCGGTGTGGAATATATCGCCAAAAGTGATTTGAAACGGCGGACACCTTGAAGGGTAAAAGGGGAGGACGGGGGTCTTTTCTATCCTGCCGGCAGCTTTCGTGGGCGACCACGCGGGCGAAGCGTATGCCCCAAACCAGTCCGCCGCGCGACTTCTTCGACCCATGCCGCCGCGCCAAAAGGACGCCCTCGTTGCCGAAGCCGGCGCCACGCCACTTCTTGTGGCAATCCAGGCAAACGAGGAAGACGCCTCGG
>CAZSOG010000424.1:0-5376 GCA_964607555.1 uncultured Pirellulaceae bacterium
AGTCGCGGCGACCGCGGGCTTGCCGGCACTCGCGCTGTTCCTCGTCGTGGGGGGCGTGTTGCTGCGCGGGGCGGTACGTGACCGCGGCAGCGGCGGTTCCGATAGGCCACGGGGCTCGGACGATGACGATGCGTCCGCAGTGACCGGGATCTACACCGGTGCCGCCGTCGGGCTGCTCTTGGCCTATCTTGCCGGCGGTGCCGCGTATCAGTTTCCCGACTTCGAGCTCATTTGGACCGGCGCCCCGGTCGCCGCGATTTTCGTTTGGCTTCTGCACCCGTGGGTGCTCCGCGGCCAAATGCCACGATATATGATTGGAATCGCGCTGGTCGGTCTGGCGATCAACCTGTTGGCGGCGGGCGGCATCGGTATTCCCGGCGTGGGCGTGCTGGTGTGGGTCCTCGCGGCGCTGTACTCGTCCACCGTCGCGACCGAACCGGTGGAAGCGGAACCCGCGGCCGGGCGATCGCGGCTAGGGTGGGTGGGTGCTGCCAGTGGCGTGATGTTGTTGTTGGCATGTTACCTCACGATGTATCGCCCGATTCTTGGGGCCAAACACGAGATGACGCGCGCTTTGGCATGCCGCAACGCCCACGAGACCATCCGCTGTCTGCAGGCGGCCGCCGATGCCGACCCGTGGTGGGCCCGCCCGTATGTGTTTGCTGCCCAGGTATGCCAGCGCGAGTGGCTCGTCAGTCCGGCCGTGAATTGGCGGCTGGCATTTGACCAATCCGTGCGACTTGCCCTGCGGCGCAATCGGCATTCTTACGTGCTGAACCAGAGCAAAGGCGACTGGCTGCTCGAAGTGTACGCCAAGAAAGGAGGGGACGTCCTGCTCCAACGGGCGATCGAAGCCTACGGCGCTGCGGTCGAGCTGTATCCGAACAGCAATTTCCTGCATGCCCAGCTTGCCTGGGCGCAGTATCTCGGCGGGCAGATCGAACTTGCGCGGAAAGAGGCTGGGCGAGCGCTCCAGCTGGATGCCCTGGTGCCCCACGAAGAGCTGAAATTGGCCGCCAGACGGCTCGTGGGGGGGCAGATCGTCGCGGCGGCATCGCTTTCCCCATCGGCATCGGCTGAACAAAGCATGGTGTTCTTGCGTAATCTCAAACGTGATTAAGTTAGCCCTGATAAGGAAATGATTAATGAAAGTCTGGGTTTGGATGACGCTGGTCGGCGTGTTGGGAATTGCGGTCGGTATCGGAGCGACCGCGTTGGACCTGGTGCCATCCAAGAACGCATTCGAACCGTACGGGCGTGGCGGGATCCCCGCGAAGTTCCAACCGCCAAAGAAAATGGAATCGCCGCCGCCGGCGCCGGGAGCGCTCGCGGATGGAGCCCCCAAAGCCCAAATATTGGGCGATCGGGATTTTGACTTTGGCAGCATGGAACGGCTTTCAACCCGTACGCACACGTTCAAGATCAAGAACATCGGTACCGCACCGTTGAAGCTGATCAAAGGGAATACAACGTGCAAGTGCACGCTGAGCAGTCTGTCCGGGTCCACGTTCGCTCCCGGGGATGTCGCCGAAGTGACGCTCGAGTGGACGAGCAAGACATTGGGTGAAGAAGAAGATTTTTCACAAACCGCGGAGATCCATACCAACGATCCCGAGGATCCCATCTTGCGGCTGAAAATCCACGGCGTTATTGCCGAGTCGATTCGCGTCTTGCCGGACAAGCTGGTCGTCAATCGCGTGTCGAGCAATGCGGGAACGACGACCCATTTTCGGATCTACGGTTTCCGCACGCACCAGATCGAAATGACACGGCTGAGCTACGAAGAAGAGCGGCTCAGGCCTTATTTTGATTTGCAACTGAAGCCGATGACAGAGGCCGAATACAAAGAAGAAAAAGGGGCCATCAGCGGGGCGCTGGCCACCCTGCATATCAAGCCAGGGCTGCCCATCGGCCCGTTGTTGCAAAAGCTGCACATGACGGTGAAAATTGGTCCGCAAAAGGAAGCCACGTTGGATATCCCGGTGGAAGGATCCGTCACGGGCGATATCGTGGTGACCGGGGCGCCCAAGGTCTATCTGGCCGAAAAGAACCTCGTGAACTTCGGCGTCCTGAAGGAAGGACGTGGCGCCGAGACCGTCTTGTACGTGTTCGTGAAGGGGCCCCACCGGCACGACGTGAAGTTCGGCGTCCGTGAGATGGATCCACCGAATTATTTCAAAGTGCATTTCAGCGCGCCGCAAGAGATCAACCACGGCAAGACGATCAAATATCTTGTCACGGTCCAGGTGCTGCCGCAAGCCAAACCAATCGATCGCCTGGGTTATGATCTGTTGGAGATGGCCCGCATCACGCTCACCACCACGCATCCGGATAGTCGCGAAATCCCCATCTACGTGCGGTTTGGCATCGAATAAGTGCTACCGAAAAAGTGTCATTTTGCTATCGCGCGGTATTCGAGTAGAATCTTGGGCATCTGAACCGCCCGGCGTCGCGGGTGGCCAGACGGCATGCTTCACAAAAGTCCTGTTCTGAAGGGAGTCGACATCATGACGCTGACCCGTGATCGGTGGGCCTGGGCCGTGTGGGGGTGCTGGCTGATTGTGGTGACCGGTTGTGGGGGGACGACAAGTGATGAATCGGCACGTCGATCGGAGCCTCGGCCAATGACGGTCGCCCACTCGAATTCGCGCGCCGTGTCCGAAGTGGCGCGGACATTGCCGCCGAGGGACTTGACGCCGCCAATCGGACTCGCGGAACAAACGCCGTCGGCACCGGGCGAGCCCCAGGCCGATCCGGCAGACGAGCGTGCACGGGGCACACAGCCCGACGCGAACTCGAATGTCGAGGCGCGTCAAGATGGATCGGCGGATGACGACCGCGGCGCGGATGACGCGACGAGTGCGGATCCCGTGCTTGGCGAGCAACCGCTGTTTGCCGGTTGGCTGAAGCCGCGCGCCGTACTCGTCCTCACCGGGCGTCAGCACGGCTATCTGGAGCCGTGTGGATGTGCCGGACTAGATCGTCAGAAGGGTGGCTTGATTCGACGTTTTTCGCTGATCCGCCAGCTACGTGCAAAAGGTTGGAACGTCGTTCCGATTGACGCCGGAAATCAGGTGCGGCGTTTTGGACGCCAGCCCGAGATCAAGTTCCAAATGACGGTCGAAGGGCTCAAGATGATGGGCTACCAGGCGGTCGCCCTAGGTCCCGATGACCTGCGTTTGTCAGCGCCCGAGCTGTTCGCGGCGATTTCATCCTCGGCCAGTGACGGTCAGGCGAGCGCTTTTGTGTCGGCGAATGTCGAGATCCTCGATCCCTCGTTCATGTCGGCCTATCGCGTGCTGAGTGTCGGTGGCAAGAAAGTGGGCGTGACCGCCGTGCTTGGCGCGCGCAATCAGAAGCGTGTCAATAACCAAGACGTGGTCCTGCGCCCGGCTCGGGAATCGCTGACCAAAGCCTGGCCGAAACTGCAGGCGGAGCATTGCGATCTGAATGTGCTGATTGTCCACGGCACGATCAACGAGAGCATTGCGTTAGGCGAACAGTTTCCGGGGTTTCAGATCGTGATCACGACCGGTGGGGCAGGGGAGCCACGCCGGCAGCCGGACTTAATCAAGGGTACGAAGTCCCAGCTTGTCGAAGTTGGCACGAAAGGGATGTATGCTGGAGTAATCGGTTTGTTTGACGATCCGGCGGCGCCGTTACGGTACCAGCGCGTGCCGCTCGATGCCCGCTTTCCCGATTCGCCGGAGATGCTCCAGTTGCTCGCCGCATACCAGGACCAGCTTCGCGTGGCCGGGTTATCCGGTTTGGGGATTCGACCGCAACCGCATCCGAGCGGCATGAAATTCGTCGGCTCTGAAACGTGCCAGGACTGCCATCCGAAGGCGTATAAGATCTGGAAACAAGGCCTTCCCGGGCAGGCGGCACCGCACAGTCACGCTTACCAGACGCTGCTGGCACCACCAAAACGCGCGAATGTGCCACGGAATTATGATCCCGAGTGCATCAGTTGTCACGTCATCGGCTGGAACCCACAACAATACTATCCGTACGAATCCGGTTACTTGAGTCTTGAAAAGACTCCGAAGCTGATCAATGTCGGCTGTGAGGACTGTCATGGTCCGGGAGCCAGGCACGCCGCCGCCGAAAATGGTGACATTGATGTGAGCGATGAAGAGCTGGAGAAACTCCAGAAGGCGATGGCCTTGCCGTTGGACCGCGCGGAACAGAAGTGTCTTGATTGCCATGACCTGGACAACAGCCCGGACTTCCAGGCCAAAGGAGCGTTCCAGGAATACTGGGAGAAGATCAAGCACTAACACGCTCGCGGCTTACCCCTCGGATTCGAGCTGTTCCATGGCTTCGTCAGGAATATTGAAGTTAGCCGATACATTTTGGACATCATCGTGGTCGTCCAGTTCGTCAAGTAACTTGAGAACTTTCCGGGCGGTTGCGACATCCAGATCCACCGTGTTTTGCGGGATCCGCGTAATCTCCTTCGCATCAACGGCGATATTGGCGGTGTCGAGCGCCTCGCTGACATCCGAGTAAGCATCGGGTTCGCACAGCACCTGGTACTTATCACCTTCGCGTTTGATGTCATCGGCACCGGCCTCGAGTGCCACTTCCATCAGCCTTTCTTCGTCGATTCCATCGGCCGGGATCAGGAAAAGCCCTTTCCGTTGGAACATCCAGGCAACACAGTTGGTGCTGCCGAGTTTTCCGTGGTGAAGATCGAAGAGTTTCCGAATCTCCGAGGCGGTCCGATTGCGATTATCGGTCATGATATCGCACATGACCGCGACGCCGCCGGTGGCATAGCCTTCGTAGACAACTTCTTCGAAGTTTCCGCCGGCAAGTTCACCGGTACCTTTTTTGACGGCGCGGGCGATATTGTCCTTCGGCATGCTCACCGCCTTGGCGTCGGCGATGGCCGTGCGCAGCCGAATGTTCATTTCCGGATCACCGCCCCCCATTTTTGCGGCGATGATAATCGCTTTGGACAACTTGCTCCACAGCTTGCCGCGTTTGTTGTCAACCAGCGCTTTCTTGTGTTTTATACCTGCCCAATGGGAATGACCAGACATTGTTATTTCACTTTCTTTTTGGTTTCCGCGTAGTCACGCTCTTTTCGATCTTAGCGCGGATGCGATCGGCTTTTTCCGTTGCCTGCGCGGCGCGGAGTTGGTCGGCGGCTTTTTTCCATGTTGCGCGGGCCTTGTCAGGCCTGCCGGCCTTGGCGTACGCGTCGCCCAGGTGGTCCAGGATAACACCATCGGCCGGTTCTTTCGCCGTGGCCTTTTCCAGTTCGGTGACTGCTTGTTCGTACCGTCCCAGCCGGTAGAACGCCCACCCCAGGCTGTCTCGATACGCGATGTTGTCCGGCTCGGCATCGATCGCCCGGCGGATCATTGC
>CAZSOG010000425.1:0-5371 GCA_964607555.1 uncultured Pirellulaceae bacterium
CCTCAAACAACGAAACCACGGATAGGCCGATTAGAAAGACCGTGATGTAAGCGCAAATTATCGTCAGCGGACGCCGCACGATGCGGTAACGCAAACGTTGCCACCGCGAAGCGCCGCGCCATGCCGCCGTGCTCTATCTCGGAAACGAGCCGACATCGGAGGTCAGCAACGCGAATTCGCCGGGCGCGGACGAGGGGATCGGCTTGCCGACATTCGCATGATGAAAATTGTGGCTGAAACGCCAGTACTTCATCGGTGTGAGTGCGAGCAAGCCGTAGATGAAGAACAAAACACGGGCGACCGCCGAGTCGCGCAGCAGCGCGCCGTGAACGAAATCGTGATACAGAATAAACGCCCGCACGAACATCAGGCCGCTGAAAACGGACGCCACCCCCCGTACCGCCCACCACGGCGCGGACGCCGCCGTCGCTAATGCGAGCCCCAGAACGAGCAATGTCGAAATCAGGGCCCACCAGCTCCGGGCGCGCGACTCGCGCGCGAATGGTCGAGTCGCTTCAAGCAGCCGTTTGTTGGCGGGCAAGATGTGCTCATCATTGCCGGTCATCAGTATGTCCTCGGAACACGGACTCCAAATGAGTGGCGTTAATCAACGAAACTGCCGGTCGGCAAAGTCCATGTAACACTGCCAATCGTATAATGTCAAGTTGTGTTTGCCGGTCCGAATGTGGTAGCCGACGGTTCCCATGACCGGATGGTTCACGGCCGGCATTTTCTTGACGGGGATCCCTGCGGTGCCCAAGAGCCGATAAACCGGGTCCGCGTTCAGGGCCGCCAGAAACTCCCCATGCGGATCGGCCCACTGGTCCTGTTCGGCACTGGCCACGTAGACCGGCCGCGGCGCCACGAGCGCGATCAGCATATGCTGGTCGACCGGCAACGCATCTTCGTTGTCATTGTATTTTTTGAAGTTCGTGCAGAACCAGTGTGGAAAAACCGTATTAATGCGTTTTACGGTTTCGCCGAACCGACGCCGGCTGAGCGCCGCGCCGCCGCACCCGGAGTCGTTCGAAATGACGCACGCGAATCGTGGGTCCCGCGCTCCGGCCCACAACGCGGTCTTGCCGAGCCGCGAATGCCCCAAAACGGCCACATGGCGCGCGTCAATGTCCCGATCCGTTTCGAAATAGTCCAACGCACGACTCAAACCCCACGCCCAAGCACTGATCGAACCCCACTCGTCCGCCGCCGGACGCGTTTGGCGCGGCTTGTAGAACAGTGGCTGTACGCCGTTTTGGAACCCGTCATCGAAATCAGGGTCCAAATCACCGTAGTAGATCGTGGCCACGCCGTAGCCGCGCGCGAGAATCGCCTTGACCGGCCAGCGACTTGACGCACAGCCGCGCGTCGCCTCCGTCGCACGATGATCGACGTATCCAAGCTTCCGATCGTTCCGCATCCAGCGCGTCGAAAGCTTGATTCCAGGCTCCGGTTGAATCGCGTGATTCCCGCGAAAATTCAACCCCACAAACAGTGGCACGGGAGTGTCTTTTCCTTTCGGCAAATAGATCAGGATGTCCATCGAGGCCGATCGACCGTTGCCGGTAAACGTGACCGTGACCTGCTTCCGCCGGGCCATGCCGTCCACCGCGTTGTCGGACTGCTCAAATACATCGAATTTCATGTCCGCTGGACGCGCCGGACATTTGCCGTACACGTCCGTCTGGAACATTCGCAGGATCTCGGGACGCCGCTTCGTTTGCCACCCCTGCACATCGCGGACCGGCGTGCCATCGAGGCAAATTAGCGGGTCAGGCAACGTGAACTTGGGAACTTTGCTCTCGTCGTAATTGGTCCCCGGAGGTGCCGCATTACCGATGCTCGCAATGAATATCGCCGCGACAATGGCCAAGCACATGTACCAACACGCTTTCATGATGAATCTCCCTCAATGCAGGTAGTCCGCAACCCACAAGGGAGTACGCCCTCCTTCGGTCGCGCTCCCGTGGTTCGCTTCGAAACATGCGCGCACCGTGCGTGCATGTGGCAGCCTGAGAATCTAACGAGGCGCTGCCTCCAACCAACTTGCGCATGCCGGCGCGGTGGAGACCTTCGGTCGCTTCCGTGCGGGGTCAGGAGACGCGCACAGCGCTACGTCTTGTCGCGTCCGCCACCGCCGGGTTTATCCCGGTGGAGCGCATGATTTTGCACTACACGCGTCCCGCGCCAGCGACCCATTGAATTCCGCGCTATTATTGCATAATCGAGCCCTGAATGCGACGGTGGGGCGTCCGGACTGCCGCGAAGAAGATTTGGCAAGAATAAATACTGCCTGACGAGAAAATAAGACGCGCATCGGGCCTCATTTTCTTGCCACAAGAGACTCATAACGTGGGCTTCGCCCGCAAGGCTGTAGGGTTCACGGCGTAAGGTCTTGGAGAAAACATGCGCGTACGGTGCGCGCATCCTGCAACCTAAGAATCTACCCCCCTCTTCAGACGCGCGCGCACGACCATCGTTCGGGGATTTTCATCGGGCCAACCCCGGCCCAACCCGTGATTTCACGTGCGCGGGATGGGGCCCGGGATTAAGAGTAAGAGTAAGAGTAAGAGTAAGATTAAGAGTAAGATGGGGCTACTCAGGGGGCGCGTTGAATGCCGGCGGCGCAAATGCGGTGCCAGGTCGCGATCGACGTTTGCAGGTTCGCACGACGATCGCCCGGGACATTGTAGCATTGCAGACCGACCGGATGACGGTACCCGAGCTGGTTCAGCAATCGAACGACGGCCGCCACATCGTAGCTGCCCACCCCGAGTGGCTGGATCAAGCGATCCCACCCCATTTGCCGAGTGTTTCCTGCATCGGCCCCGTTGATGCTTACCAGACGCAAATACGGGACGGCCTTGCGCAAGCGCGTTTCCAGCTGATCCCCGTCCACCTTCAGCCAATGACACAGGTTGAAACTCGCCCCGACATTCGGCATGTTCACTTGCTTTGCGATCCGGACCGAGTCCTCAATGGTTTCCACGAACATCCCGGTGTGCGGATAAGTTATCACCGGCAGCTCATTTTGCGCGGCCATGGCCGCGACTTCGCGCACGAGTTCAACGGTCTGCCGCTGGGCCCGCGCGCCCTTGCCAACGATGTGCAACCAGATCGCCGTCCCACGCCCTTTCAGTTGTTTCACGGCCGCCGGAAGTCCCGGGTCGTAACTCGCTTTTTCCTTCCCCACGTCCGCGCGGACGTAGGTGCTGAACATCTTCAGTTCATGGCGATCGAGCGCTTCGAGCATTTGCGGGATCGCCTGCGTGCCGGTGTATCCGATGCCATCGTAACCGAGTTCCTTGAGCATTTTCGCTTGTTGCTCGGGTGGCAAGACGCCGCGACCGGTGCCGTTGTCGAACGCAAAAAACGGATTACAGCGCCGCGCGCCGTGCGCCGACGATTCCGGTACGCCCGCCGCGCGCAGAGCGGTATCCAATCCGGCAACCGCGGCGCCGGCGGTTAGAACGTGTTGCAGGAAAGTGCGGCGATCAAAAAAAGACGGTTCCAGCATGATGTGCGTCTCCATTTGCCGTGGGCTCACGGCCTTCAAAATCGTGGTATTCGCGTGATTCGCGGTTTCCACCGGGCACCAATCCGAACTCGGAGTAATTCACAGTGACAACACAAACTCAATCAATTGATCAAGTTCACGTGGACTCAATTCCCCGCGCAGCTTGCGGTTCAGCCCGTGGTGTCCGTCCGTCAACAACTCACGGACCGTCAAGTACCGGCCGTCGTGCAGGTACGGGGCCGTGCGCCAAACTTCGATCAAGGTAGGTGTATCGAAAGCGTCAACTCGGTCCCGCCCGCCGCGCGTGCCGACGTCGTGTCGCCGGGTATCCGTATAAAGTGGTGGCGGATGGCACCGCGCGCAGCCAACGCGTTTGCTCAAGAAGAGCTGTCTGCCCCGTTCCGCCGTTGAGCCGAGTTTGCCATCGTGGAGTTTCGGGCTGGGTACCGGTTCAAGTGCTCGAAGATACGCGTCGATCGCGGCGGCCTCGCTATCGGGACGTCGTTCGAACAATATGTGCAACAGGCCCGACCGAACGGCCTGCTCGGCCGATTCACGAACTCCGGCCGCCATGGCCGGTGGAGTACGATGTGCATACAGCAGGCTCTTGGTGTTCTTGGAATTGCCCTGTCCATCATTGGTCAAGTCCCAATTCAGTCCATCGGCGCGGCCATCCGGATGGCAACTCGCGCAGCTCTGCCAACGCTGGTAACAAATCGTCGCGTCATGAAACAACTGTTCGCCGAGGCGCCGGCGTGTCAGCCTGGGTGGCGGTCCGAGTTGAATGGTCCATCGCCAAGTGGCCGGAGTGACACAATCGACGACATCGATCGAGTTACTGAAATACTGCGCGACGTACAGTGTGTCACCATGCGTGGCGACCGCGCGCGGTCCCTTGCCCGAGAGTGCGATTCGCTGCCATTGGCTGCGTCCCAGGCTGACGTAAATCGGCCACACACCCATCATGGGCGCCATCGTTCGCCGCAACTCGGCGTCCATGAGGATCGAACGCTCGATGACACACACTTCGTCGGTCCCGGACGCTGCGACACACACAAAACGGCCGTCGGTCGTGCAAGCGATCCCCCAGGGATTGGCCGCCCCCGAGTCCATTTCATCGAGCCCGATCGTGCTGACCACACGGTGGTCCCGCAGATCGATCATGCTGACAACATTCGTATTGATCCACCCGGTTTCGATGCGAAACGGAACTTCTTGATAATTCGACAACAAATGAGTCACCAGGGCATGCCGACCATCGGGTGTCACGCAGATACCGCGCAGCCCATTGGATCCGTTGGGCAAAATCACGGACGTGGTTCGCCAGTCGCGTGTATCAAGGAGCGTCACGATCGGACTCACCTCTCCCAGAATCTCCACATTCGCGCGCATGTTCGGCAGGTGATTGGCGATCACAAGTTGGTTGCCATCGGGTGTTATCGCGGCGGCTACCGGTTCACGCGTGACCGCGACGCGACGGAGCAGCGTGCCTGACGGAAGCGAATAAACAGACACGCGATTGTCGAACCGCGCGCAAACATACAGTCGCTGTCCCTGCTTGTCCACGACGGGACTCATGGCCGTATGCCCCGATCGAATCGTGGTGACCACACGGCCCGAGGCGGCGTCAAGTACCAAAACGTAACTGCGCGGGGCCGCGCAGGTCACAATCAGTTGTTTCTGGTCGGGAGTCAGAATCAAGCCCGTTGGCGGCGCGGGCAGCGGGATCCGTTGGCGAACCAGGCCGCGTGGCAAGGCAACGCGCAGGACCTGGCACGCGTCGTGACAGGCGACGAATAGAGTCTGTCCATCGCCTGTGATCGTCAGTGCCACGGGACCTAGAAAATCGTCGGTTCG
>CAZSOG010000426.1:0-5364 GCA_964607555.1 uncultured Pirellulaceae bacterium
CATTAGTGTTGATCAGTGAAGATTAGTGTTCCTTGATAGCAGATGTCGTGAACGGTGACAAAAAATGGGGCCAGTCGGCTGCGCGGCATATTGTCAATACGCGAGCAAAAACGGCGGAGCCTTCGACGAAGAAGGTGACCGACTTACGGTTCCGCGGCGGATTGCGCGCGAATTGTCCTGGCTAACCCTGTTCGTGCATCCAGTTCAGGTACTGGCCGGCGTACGCATCGAGGTTCTCGATGGAACCGCCGCCTCGGATTGGCGAGCACATCTCGTAATTGGCGATTCCGTCGAAGCCGCCATCGCGCAGACCGCGGAAAAACGCCGGGTAATCGATGAAGCCGTCGCCGAACTTGACGGCGCGCACCATGTCGGGATAGGCGCGCTGGTAGTTCACGAGTTCAGGCTGATAGTGAAATCGCGGCAAACAAACGTAGTCCGCGTTGGTTGTGATCACCGCATACGGTGCCAGTTTCCTGGCCGCTTCATAGAGGTTTTCGCCGCGCAAGGCGGGCGACCACGCGTCATAACCGACGCGACAGTTCGGCCGGTCCACGTCATGTATCAGTTCCAAAAGCACGTCGCTGTGGACACCGATATCGTGGTGATTCTGCACAGCGAGCGTCACATCATGTGCAGCGACGCGGTCGCACATCTCCTGCAGCGTCGCAACGATATTCGGCCAGATGGCGTTCGAACTCCAGGCGTTGGTCTCGTACGCCGTGAAGACGCGGACGATCGAGGCGCCAAGATGCGCCGCAATGCGGGCGAGCGATTCGACATAAGCTATCTGCATTTCCACGTAGGGAACTTCGGGTGCCGACGTCGGTGCCAGATCGGTGTAACCGGCGACCACGTGACAGGCGATGCCGTGTTCATCCAGGGTCGCGCGAACGGACGCGAGTCGATCGGGGGTGGCCTCGAGTGGCGAAAGATGCGGTCGTTTGCCGGCGAGCATGACCCCGTCATAACCGAGTTGTGCTGCCTTCGCGATGAAAGTCGGCAGGTCCAATGCGACTTGGCCCCAGAAGCCAGCGTAACTGACGGAGAAAAGACCGAGTTTCATGGTGGTTCCTTTCTCGGCGCGTGGCCGCGCCATTCAGGTGATGACACCCATCATAGCATGCCGCGAACAGCCTGTGAGTCCGGCTCCCAGATTTCGAGTTCGCCACAATAATCAGCCAACCAGCGCGAATTCTCTCGTGCTCAGCGTGGTTACGTTCTTGTTTTCCATGGAGACTCATGAAAGTCACCTGAAACCCGTCCCGAAACCCAGTTCCAAACAAACGCGATGGACGCCCAGGTCTATCGAAGCAACTGAATGAGTGATAGTCTGGTTATCGTGTAGTGCAGGATCATACGTCTTACTCAGACAAGACCAGCTGGGTAGGGGAGGGATGATATACGGAGCGTCACTGGAGTGTAACGCGTTCGGCGTAAAGAACGTCTTTGTGGCACGCCGCAACGGTGTGCGTGTGGAAAACGATTCCGCCGGAGTTAAGGGACCGCGCAACCTTGGATTCGGGAAAACGCGGCGCCAGCGGTGCACGGTCGGTGTTCATGTCTTTACCGCGAAGCGGTTACATTCCACAGCCCAGGGTCGCCGTCCGCCGGGGCGCGGCCACGGGCCGCGGCGCACCCTGGGTACACGTCCCGCGCATCTCCTAACGCCGAAGGCGTTGCACAAAGAGAATGGCAATGCGCCACATTGCGCATCGGCTCGACCCGCAACAAAATTCTCTGCAACGACTTAGCGTTTCCCTACCGCCCAGTGCACGGATCTTCTGACCCCGCACGGGAGCAACCGTCGGTCACCAGGCGTCAGAAGATATCTCAAGTCAGCCGGCCGCCGGGGAAGCGGTCGATTCGATGGGCCAGCCGATGGCACGCTGCAATCGGAACTGGGCTTCATTGTACCGAGTGACAACGGTCAGGTACTCGCGTTGGGCCTGATCGAGTGCCTGGATGGCCTGTAGAACTTCGATGGGAAGCCCTTGTCCCTGGTGAATTCGTTCCACGTTGCGCTGGTAGGATGCCTGGGCGGCCTTGATGGCCGACTTCGCGACAGCAATCTGTTTCTGGCGCGACTGGACCTGCGCGAACGCTTCGGCAACTTCACGGGCCACCTGGTCCATGGTCTGGACTTCACGGCACTTTGCCTGATGGACTTGCGCGTGCGTTCGGTCACGTGCCGCGGCCTCGCCGAATCCAAACTGGCGAACTTCCCAGAAAGCCAGGGCGTCGACATCCAAGCGGTCGTCATAGTTATCAATCGAGCTTCCGCGGCCACCGCCAAAACCCGCCGTGCTCAGTCCCAACAACACGCTCGGTACCCAGGGAGCGTACCTTTCCCGCCGCAACCGCTCGGCGGCCGCGGCCACCAAACAGCGACTCGCCGCCAGTTCCGGGCGATTGGATAAGGCAGTGGCGACCAATTCGTTCAGATTGGCATCGGGCGTGAGCAAGTCGATCGGCATCACGCCGGCGTCGGCGGGGCGCAAATCGAGTGTCGCATCGAGACTCAGCACTTGTGCTAACCGCGCCGAGGCGATTTGCACCGCTTCATCGGCCCGCGTCACGTCGTTTTGACGCAGGGCCAGTTCGGTTCGAGCGCGATCCGAGTCCGCTTGCGGGCCCTGCCCTGCCTTGGCGAACGCCGCCGTTTGATCGGCCAACTCACGTGCGTGACGCAACGTTTCCGCGGCAATCGTTCGTGCTTGGACCGATCGCAGTAACTCGAGGTACGACAGTGCCGTATCCAACAGTACATTGTTGGTCTCGGCCGTCGCCGCATGTTGCCGTGCCGCCGCGGTCCGCTGTGCGATTAGCGGCTCAAAAAGGGCGTCAGCAACATGGAACTGCGCGCTGATTCCGGGAATCGATTGCGTGCCCGTGCCGACCGAACCGATGCCCAGCCCGGACTGCAACGAGGTGCGACTGACTTCGAGCACGCGTCCTTCGGAATTCTGGAGTCGGCCGTCATGCTTGTTATAGCTGATCCCCGCGCGAATTGACGGCAGCCACAGAACCTTCGCCGCGCGCAGCTCGGCGAACGCTTCACGGATCCGCTGTTGCGCGAATGCGACGCGCGGGTTTTGACCTGCCGCAAGTGCCAGCGCCGTGGCGAAGTCAAGGTCACGGTCTCGTTGTACGTCCGGGGCGGCCGCATCCGCAGATTCGTCCCCCGGCGGCAACGGCAGCCGCTCGCCGGCTACTTGGACGGTTGGCACACCGGCCACGGCCACATCGGGTTTTGATCTATCGTGTTGCGCCGTTTGGCCCGGTTCGAATGCAGCGAGCCGAACGCCAGTATCCGACTCTGCTTGCACCGGAATGCGCGCCGCGTCCTTGCTGTCCGATACGCGTCTTCGTGTACCGTCGGCCCCCGCCCCATGGACGTCAGACGCCGTCGCGCCGTCACGCGCAAGTTGAGCTCGCGCGGAACGCGCCGGCCCACTTTGGCAGCCAGCCAGCAAGTTCATGCCTAACAGCATGACTAGCGCGCCGATCATTCCGGTGGACATATGCCCGATAACGCAGCGCGATCGGCGTTTGCATTGCATCGAAATTCCCCCCCTCAGTGTGGTCATGCGGCAAGTACGCGCGTCGCGTCTCAATGCCGGCGCCAGTTCCGGCAGACCGCCCTACGTGTGATCCCTTCTGGCAAGACCGGCGTTTCGCGCGCTCGAACTAGCCAACAAGCGGGCCAAGCCTGCACCGCTCGCGTTGAATCCGCTTGTGCAGTTCCCTGACCTACGGGCCTACATGAGTCATCGACCGGAGGCAACGCCTGAATTTAGGGAAAATAGCGATTCTAAGGAACGTATCGATTGACGAAAAGTTGACAAACGCCCGACGCCCACCTAAAGTGGTGGGCACCGGCCTAACTGTCGATGAGGGCGTCTCGTGTTGGCCTTTCACGACACGGCTGGTGTCAATGTCGCGTCTGAGTGTGCCGAACGGGGTGCATGTGTGCGTTGGACGGCCGGTCATGGCCGTTAGCGGGGACTGGCAAGGTTCGGATGGACGCTGGTCGGAGAAACCGGTTGGGTGCGTTGGAATCGGCGGCGTTGTAATCGACGTCGTTACTTGGTTTGTGCCGGCGTGCCACGTTGCCGCCGCGATTTGAAGTGTCTTTGGCTGAAGCTGATGTCATGACGCGCGCGGCACGCGCCGCTGTGCACAAAATGGGTGGTGCCCGTGTAAGGAACCGTGATGAAACAACTATTTCATTTTGCGTGCGCTGTGTGGGGGCTCGCCGTCGTGATGGGGTCAGCAGGCTGCGCGTCGAAAGGGGTACCGGGCGCGACCGGAGCGGCGCCGGCGGCCGAGGTGGCAACGGTCAAGACGGTCGCGCCGCAGCGCGTTGATTTAAAGCGCACGACCACGCAGCCGGCCACGGTATTTGCCTATCATCAGGCCGAGCTGTTTTCCAAGGTCGCCGGCTACCTCAAGAAGCTCAACGTAGACATTGGCACCGTCGTGGATGCAGGAGCCGTGCTTGGCGTGGTCGACGTACCGGAAATGGCAAAGTCGATGGAAACGCAGGAGGCGACGATTATCCGTTTGCAAGCGGAGGAGCGCCGCTATGCGGCCGCGACGAAACTGGCGGCCGCCGAGGTCCAGTCCGCCGCCGCGGCACGCGACCAGGCGCAAGCGAACATCACGCAAGCGGACGCGCATTTGGCGGCCGAGCAGGCGGAATTCCAACGCGTGTCAGAGTTGGTTTCGACCAAGACGGTCGCTTCGCGATTGCTTGACGAAGCCACAAAGAAACTGGAAGCCGCGCGTGCCGGGCGCGTCGCCGTAGTGGCAGCGCTCGAGTCGGCCAAGGCGAATGTGACCGTGGCGACCGAAAAACTTGCCGTTGCGCGGGCCGAGCAGGATGGTGCGCGGGCGCAAACTGAAGTCGCGCGCAAACAGCTCGAGGAAATGCGTGTGGAACAGGAGTATGCGACGCTCAAGTCTCCTTATAAGGGCGTGGTCACGCAACGCAATGTCGATCCGGGAGACTTGGTTCGCAACATTCAGACAGCCCCCGACGCGGCCCGGCGTCCGTTGTTCGCCGTGGCGCAGGTGGACACGGTGCGCGTGCGAATCGCGGTGCCCGAAAATGACGCCCCGTGGGTCGATCAGGGAGATCCCGTTCACTTCAGCTTTCGGGCTCTGCCGGGCCGGCCGCTGGACGGTAAAGTCAGCCGCAGCGCCGGCCGCCTGGACCAGAGTACGCGAACGATGCAAGTCGAAGTGGATTTGTCGAACGCCGACCACAAGCTGCTGCCAGGCATGTACGCGCAGGCCACTATCTTGTTGGGGACCAAGGCCAACGCCCTGGTGTTGCCCGCCGGCGCCGTCCGCTACAAC
>CAZSOG010000427.1:0-5364 GCA_964607555.1 uncultured Pirellulaceae bacterium
CGGAAGGATCGGGCCGATCATCTCGTCAAACGTGCGGAAGCCAAGCCGCGCCATGATCCGCCGTGCCTCTTCGGCGACAAGTGTCAGATAATTGACAACGTAAGTGGCGCGACCGCGGAACTTCTGGCGCAAGACCGGGTCCTGGGTCGCAATGCCGACCGGGCACGTGTTCAAATGGCACTTGCGCATCATGAGGCAACCGAGTGAAATAAGGGGGCCGGTGGAATAACCGACTTCCTCGGCGCCCAGCAGTGCCGCGATGACCGCGTCACGACCCGTCTTCATGCCGCCATCGGTCTGCAAGACCACGCGACTACGCAGGTCGTTCATGACGAGCGTCTGGTGGGTCTCGGCAATGCCCAACTCCCATGGTAATCCAGCGTGCTTAATGCTGGTCAGCGGCGATGCGCCGGTGCCGCCACCCGCTCCGGAAATCAGGATATGATCGGCGTGTGCCTTGGCGACACCGGCCGCGATCGTGCCCACGCCGACCTCGGACACCAGTTTGACACTGATGCGCGCGGACGGATTCGCGTTCTTCAGATCGTGGATCAGTTGCGCCAGGTCCTCAATCGAATAAATGTCGTGATGCGGTGGCGGGCTGATCAGGCCGACCCCGGGTGTCGCGTAGCGGATCCGCGCGATGGTCTCATCGACTTTCCGACCGGGCAACTCGCCCCCCTCGCCTGGTTTGGCTCCTTGCGCCACCTTGATCTGGATCTCGTCGGCGTTTGTCAGGTACCAGATGGTCACGCCGAAGCGGCCCGACGCGACTTGTTTGATCGCCGACCGGCGCGACTCGCCGCTCGGCAAGGGCCGGAAGCGGTCGGGGTCCTCGCCCCCTTCGCCCGTATTGCTCTTGCCACCGAGTCGATTCATGGCGATCGCGAGCGACTGGTGCGCTTCGGCGGAAATCGATCCGAAGCTCATGGCGCCGGTACAGAATCGCTTCACGATCTCCGCCGCCGGCTCCACCTCGTCCAACGGAATCGGGCCGCCCGCCGCCCCCTCACGGAACTTCAGCAAGCCGCGCAACGTGCACCGAGTCGCCGCATCATGGTTCACATGCTCCGCGAACCGCGCATAGGCGTTCTGGTCCTTCTTGCGCGCGGCGATCTGTAATTGCGAGATCGTGATCGGATCCCACATGTGCCGCTCGCCTTGCGAACGCCAATGGAATTCGCCCGGGTTTGGCAGGCTTGCCAAACGCTCGGCGTCGCGCTGTGGAAACCCGAGCGCGTGGCGGCGCAACATTTCCTTGGCCAGAACTTCGAAATCCACTCCTTGCACGCGACTGGCGGTGCCGGCGAAGCACCGTTGGATCACCTCGTCTTTCAGCCCCAGGGCCTCGAAGATCTGCGCGCCTTTGTACGATTGGAGCGTTGATATTCCCATCTTGGCCATGACCTTCAACATGCCCTTGGCCACGCCTTTGCGGTACCGCGCGACGACCTTTTCGTCCGAATCAAACTCGCGATTCGGCAGATAGCCGTCGCGCCGTGCCTGCCAGAGTGCCTCGAATGCAAGATAGGGATTGATGGCGTCGGCACCGTAACCGACCAGCAGGCAGTGATGATGGACCTCGCGTGCTTCGCCCGTTTCCAGCACGATGCCGATGCGCGTCCGCTTGGCACGCCGCACCAGATGGTGGTGAACCGCGCCGCAGGCGAGCAACGCGCTGACCGGCACGCGGTCGAAGTCCATCGCGCGGTCCGTCAGGATGACGATCGAATACCCGCTATCAATCGCCGCTTCGACCTCGGCGCAGATCCGGTCCAGCGTCTCCACCAATCCCGCCGTGCCACGGTCGCGCGGAAACGTCGTGTCGATGCTCTTCACGTGACAGCCGGCACAATCCATGTTCTTGATGGCTGCCAGTTCCTCGTTCCGTAAGATCGGCCGCGCGATACGTAACCGCCGGCAATGCTCGGGCGTCGTCTCCAACAGGTTCGATTCAGGTCCAATGTAGCACTCAAGCGACATGATGATCTCTTCGCGGATCGAATCGATCGCCGGGTTCGTTACCTGGGCGAATAGCTGCCGAAAATAGTCGTAGACCATGCGTGGCTGGTCGCTCAGGCAGGCGAGTGCCGAATCGTTGCCCATCGAACCGACCGGGTCGCGCTGCTGCGTCACCAATGGCAATAACATGAAATGAATGGTCTCGACCGTGTAACCAAACGCTTGCAGACGCGGCAACAGCGTTTCCGGATTGAATCGGTGGGCCTCTTTCGTCGGCCGCAAATCGCTGATCTCCATCCGCTGGTCACGCAGCCATTGCCCATATGGGTGACGATCGGCGATGGCGTTTTTCACCTCGTCATCGGCAACAAGTCGGCCCCGGTCGAAGTCGATCAGGAACATGCGTCCCGGCTGCAAACGGCCCTTCGACTTGACCAGTTTGGGATCGACGGGTAACACGCCCACTTCACTGGCCATGATGACGCGGTCGTCGTGCGTCACGTAGTATCGGCTGGGCCGCAACCCATTCCGGTCCAGCACCGCGCCAATGTAATGCCCGTCGGTGAACGCGATCGAAGCCGGACCATCCCACGGTTCCATCAGGCAGCTGTGGTACTCGTAGAAGGCCCGTTTGTTTTCCGGCATCGTCTGGTGCTTCTGCCACGCCTCGGGAATCATCATCATGATCGACTCCTGGAGCGTCCGGCCGGTCATCAAGAGAAACTCCAATACATTGTCGAACGTGCCCGAGTCAGAACAATCGGCTTCGACGATGGGAAACAGCTTGCGCAGTTCATCGCCGAACAGGTCGCTTTGCACCACGCCCTCGCGCGCCCGCATCCAGTTGATATTGCCGCGCAATGTATTGATCTCGCCATTGTGGCACATGAACCGATTCGGCTGGGCTCGATCCCAGCTTGGAAACGTGTTGGTCGAGAACCGGGAATGCACCATGGCCAGATGGGTGGTGAAGTCCGGATCCGCGAGGTCGGGATAGTACGGAAACAACTGGTCTGGGGTGAGCATGCCCTTGTATATGATCACCTTGGACGACAGGCTGCAGATGTAAAACATCTTGGCCTGTTGGAGCCGGCCGTTGGTCCGGAGCCGATGACTGGCCTGTTTGCGGATCAAGTAGAGTTGGCGTTCGAACGCGTCTCCGGCGAGCCCGTCGCCGGCGGCGATGACAAGCTGTTCGATGTGTGGTTCCAACCGCCGCGCGCTGGGGCCGACGTCCGCGCCGGCCGAATCGACGGGCACTTCGCGCCAGCCGAGCAGTTGCTGACCCTGCGCGGCGATGATCTGTTCCACTTCCTGTTTGCAGACGGCGCGCTCCGCCCCGTCTTGCGGCAAGAACACGATCCCCGCGCCGTAACGCCCCGCCTCCGGCAACGTAACGTCTAGGTCGTCGGCCGCGACCTTGGCCAGAAACGCGTGCGGCAGGGCCGTCAACATGCCGGCACCATCGCCCGTGTTGGGCTCGCAGCCACAGGCGCCGCGGTGATTCATGTTGCGCAGTACTTGATACGCATCATCCACGATCTGATGGCTGCGCCGACCCTTGATGTGCGCGACGAATCCGATCCCGCAACTGTCACGTTCGTAGCGTGGATCGTACAAGCCGTGTTTCCGTGGAAAACCGCCAGTCATCACTCGGTTCCTTCTACCTTGCCTATCTTTGAAGTTGCCACAACATCACGCATGCGGCGTGCCGCTCCGCCTCCGCGACCGACAAGGACACCTCATCGTCCATTGTTGCAACCCCAGGGAATGTGCCAGAGTCTTGGCATGCACGGCGGCAGGCCGCGCCGGCCTGGCCGCCGGCGCGTTATTTTTCGCACGAGTGCGCGACAGTGGGGAGATTCTCCGCGCCCGCATACGTTGGGCCCGCCGGCACCGTGTCAACCGCGCCCCCGGCCATCATCTCGGCGCACGCCGCGCCAGGTCCGTCCGATTCCGCGTATTCATTCAAGAACTCCAGGAACCGCTGGGCCGTCCCGCCAAACTCCACCCCACGCCGGCGCAAAATGCCTACCGGGCGGAAAAACTCGGCGTCCGCCAACGGGACACCAACCAGTGTGCCTAGCTGCGCCTCGCGCGCAAATGTCGGCACGGGCAGTAGACTGAATCCCGCGTTCACCTCCACCGCGCGCTTCAGCGTCTCAATGTTGTCAAACTCGCTCGTTACCCGGACTTCCACGTCATGGCGTGACAGGAACCGGTCAATCTCGCGCCGAATACGTAACCCATCACTAAAGCCGACCATCTCGAGTCCGTTCAGTTCCTCCATCCGTACAGTCGTGCGGGCCGCCAAGCCGTGCCGCCCCGAACAGGCGACAACAAACGGCTCACGCAACCATGCTGTCGCCCGCATCGTCCGCGACTGCTTGGGATAACTGACCAGCCCAATGTCCACGCGCCCCGATTCCACCAGCTCGTAGACGCGGTCTGGATGGTGATACTCAATGTGAATATTGGCTTTCGAGTGCTCGCTCAAAAACGCCCGTACGCACCGATTGATGTGCGTCAGCCCGACCGAATAAATCGATGCAATGCCGACGCGCCCCTGAACTTCCTGCCCCAGCGTTTGGATCTTCTCCTTCAATGCATAAAGCTGCCGTACCACGTCGCGACAGCCCCGATAATAGACCTCGCCCGCACGCGTCAATACGAAGGGACGTTTCGATCGGTCGATCAATTTCACCCCGAGATATTGCTCCAGCCCGTTGACGATCTGACTCGCCCCCGACTGCGTCATCCCATTGTCGGCGGCGGCCCGCGAGAAACTCCGCCGGGCCACCACGTCACAGAATACCTTGAGCGCTTTCAAATGCACGGTGGCAATCCGCTTTCCAACTCTCCCGTGAGTGCGTTGGGCTCACGGGCGTTTCTTCGCCCACTACAGGCCGGCAGTGTGCCCCATTGCGTCCACCGGAACGGAACACGCCTCAACCCGATCAGCGGGCCCGCGCTAAATTAGTAGAATCAATAAACAAAATATCAAACATTAGTAAACTGGATACTAAAGTATGCGGGCCGAGCCACGACTGTCAAGGGGGAGGAGTGGAGAAGATGGAAGGGGGAGGGAAAATAAGAAATAAGAAATAAGAAATTAGAAATTAGAAATGGGGTAGCTGTTTAGGCAGTTGGAGTGCGGCCTGTTGCGTGGCGGCTTGTTATTAGAAGGAGGCGCCGGGATGTCGGGCAAGAAAATGGCCGGCAAGAAGATGTTGACCTTGCTGTTTTTGTCCACCTTTTTCTTGTCCTCTGCGCCGCGCAAAAAAAAACGCTTCGACGTCTCACCGGGAGATGTCGAAGCGTTTCGAATTTATTCTGCCGTCGACCCCACACGTGTGGCTGCGGGATCTCAGCGCGGCCAAACAGCGACTAGAACTTCACGTA
>CAZSOG010000428.1:0-5357 GCA_964607555.1 uncultured Pirellulaceae bacterium
CTTTGTCGGCGTGTTCGTGGCGGTGGGTGTCCGTAGTGAACCGCGCACCTTCTCTGGACGGATCAGTCCGATCAGTCGTATAGGACCTATCGGAGTGCTGCTCGTCGAGCGAGTCATGCGAGCACGGCACGCGGATGGCGCGCCCCGCATGGCGTCGTCGGTTAACGGCCATTGGTTGGGTGCACTTCCTAATAGTGAACAACCACCCTCCCTTTGGAATGGCGCGGACCAGCTTGCGATCAAGGCCGGGTGGCCCTATTCGAGCTGGCTGCGCCACAGTCGTTTGGGCAGCAGGCCGACCAGAACCAGCAGCAGTTGGCTCGCGACGAACAGGCCGAGCACCAGGAGCACGCCTTCGGTGAAGCCGTACGAGTGCAGGCCGACACCGAGTTCATTGACGCCGAACCACGACCATGAGGTCACGATATTGCCAACGATGGCCAGCACGGCCAGGCCGCGTTCACGCACTAACCGGCCCCGATGCGCGTGCAGGACAAGTGCATTCCAAAGCACAATGATCAGGGCCCCGTTCTCTTTCGGGTCCCAGCCCCAGAAGCGGCCCCAGGAATCGTCCGCCCAGAGCCCGCCCAAGACCGTGCCGACAAAGCTGAACAGGATCGCGAAACAGATGGTACCGTACAGCATGCGGCTGATATCACGCGCAACGTGGTGGTCCAAAGTCGGTGTCAGGACGCCGCGTAGCACATAGATAACGCCCAGTAAGCCTGCGACAAATGTCGTGGAATACCCGAGCGTGATACACGTCACATGCGTGGCCAACCAGAACTGCGTGTCCAAAACGGCCTGCAGAACGGTAAATGTATCACCCTTGAACGACGTGACGGCGGTCGTGAGCAAGAATGCCACCAACAGCGTGACAAAGCCGCTGACTGACGCGACCACGTTGCCGACGCCGGCGGGATAGAAACGCTCGAGCAACATGCCCAAAATAACGCACCCCCAGCCAATGAAAATCGCGGAAGAATAGAGGTTCGTGACCGGTGGGCGGCCGGAAATATACATGCGGCCCACCAGCGCCGCGGTGTGGACCACGAATGTGAAGACGATGAGCCAGAACGAGGCACGATTCAATGACCGACTCCAACCAAACCATGCCAGACATGCCAGAATGAACGCGAAGACGTACAGGATCATCGCATGATAGAACGGCGCGAAGTGGTTGTAGAACGTCTCGAAGTCCGTCTTGCTCGGATTCCATTGGGCCGGCGCATGACTCGCCAGATAGGCTCGATATTCGCGCACGGCCGTGTTGAATTTAGGCGGATCGTGGTCTTGATACGCGCTGAGTATTCGGATCAGGTTCAACGCGGCCGGGTTCGCTTCCTGGCCCA
This sequence comes from uncultured Pirellulaceae bacterium, assembly GCA_964607555.1. Lineage (GTDB taxonomy): Bacteria > Planctomycetota > Planctomycetia > Pirellulales > Pirellulaceae > JAJSAJ01. The sequence goes on from CAZSOG010000428.1 coordinate 1,353, forward strand.
CCAGTTTCTTGGCCATCGCATCAAAGACAGCATTCGTGTAGGCCTGCCATGCGCCGTTCGGACCGATCGGCGGCACCGCCAGTGGGAGCGTATAGCGCGAATACTGCTCGCGGCGGTTCATTTCCAGCGCGAGATCTTCGCGCAGATGATCCGGACGCAACCGGGGCACGCGAAATGACTCGCGCAACAGCATGTACAGTTGCAGACGCCGCTCAAGTTCGAGGATCTTCGTGGCGAATAAGTCACGTTGCTCAGGAGCCGTTGCCCGAGCCCGTTGGACCTGTTTATCGAATTCATCCAGCTTATCGCGGAACTCGTCCAGAGCATAACGAAATCCGGCGCGGCGCGGCAATTGAAGTGTATCGAGGACGTCGAGACTCTGGATGCGAAACACACGGTGTTGCAGCGCCGCGTCGGAATCGACGATCACATCCAACAGCCAACGAATGGCCGGCTGTGTCTTGTCGTGCTTGTCCTTGAAGGTCTGTTTGTCCGAGATGATGCGGAGGCTGTTCCGCGCGAGCGTATCAAACGGCTTGACACGCCCCTCGTACATGACCGGCAAACGCCCGAAAGCGGCCAGATGCGTCTGCCCTTTGCGCGGTGCCGGCTCGTAGGCCTTGCTCGCCAGCCAGATACCCGCCAGCGCGACGGCAATGATCGGGACGACCCATGATCGCGCGCCGCGAGGTGTTGGTTCAGCGGACGCCGGCATGCGTTGCTTGGATCCGGTCCCCGGCCGTTTGGGGCGGGCTTTGTTCGCCGCATCCAGCACGTTGTTTCCGGGCCATGCCGGCGGGTTCGCACGCTGTTGCTCGCGGCGGTGGAGAAATCGGAGCAGCACCAACCAGAACTGGGCCAACATGCCGACCGAGGTCATCATGCATGCCAGGTAGGGAATTCGCCAACTGCGGTTGGTCACGACCTGCAGGCCCGTGTACTCCTTGCCGGTGCTGGGATCGCGGCCGTAGTTCGATTGGTAGAACGTCTCGCCGGCGAACCGCAACGGGTTGTTCATCCAGATGCGCACGCGCCGATCCACGTGGCGGGTCGGGTCAACCAACCGCAGCGTCGATGCGTAGCTCTTGGCCATGCTGGTACCCATGTACGGGTCGAACCGGACATCGATCAAGTGCATCGAGTACGGTTTGTACATGTGTTTATACCGCAGAAATAACTCGTATTGTTTCTTGCCGACCGTGACTCGCTCGGGAATGCTCGCCATCCATGCGCGCAATGTCAGCAAGTACACGCCGAGTGGTTTATGGTTTTTTTTGTCCAGCAGCCGGACGTAGATCGCGGGGTGATTCGAACGCCCGGTCTTGTCGGTCGAACTGATGGTCGCCGCCGGCACGGCCAGCTCCGAAAGTCCCAACCCCTGCGTGGCCGGGTTCTTGGTCTTAGCGGTCACGGGCTTGGGCATCGAGTTTGGCATGAACCGGATGACGTCCACATCAAACGGTAGTTCGCGGTCATGGAGTGCCTGGCCGGTCGTCAAACGCGACTGCGGAATTGCCACGACGTGATCGATTTTCGGATCGGCGCGGTCGAGAATGGCCAGTTCGAGTTCACGTAGATCGATTGTGTAGTTGACCGTCTGTCCCTCGGTGATCTGCATCTGGCCTTCGACGGCCCCGATACCGACCAGCAACTCACCCAGCATCAGGGTCCCGATGCCCACGTGCAAAAGCACAATGCCCGCGCGTTTTCGGAACAAGAGTGCGGCGCCGGCCAGCAGGACCAGGCTGACAATCGTGCACTGGGTCAAGAGCCACAAGATCCGCAGCGAGGGCCAATCGATGAAAAGCTGGGCTCGATCCGCGGTCTGATAAATGCCCGCGTTGACCATGACCCATGCCAAAACGGCGCCCGCGCCCACGACGACAATCCCGGCCACGAGACGCTTGCCCCACGCTTGCAAACGGAACAAGGTGATGTGGGCGGCCAACAAATTGACGAACATGACGAAGCCGATCAGCCATCCCTTCGGGAACCAGATTCCGTATTGGGGGGGGATCGGTTTCATGTGTGGAAAAAACGATGGCGGGAAGAAAACTTGCCATGGGATCCAAGCAAACAACAGAGCTCGGATGGACTGGAGCGAGGTCCAATCGGCATGGCCCAGGTCGATCCGGAAGTAGCCCCCGATTACCTGCCAAATATCTTCACGTGCCTGGGCCAACGTGCCCGCAAAAACAATGACGATGGCCAAGGCAAATAACACGACTGTCAAACGCATCGATGCCAACGGGGCCAATCGCCGCAGGAAGGATTTCCAGCGGCTATCCGTGGTTGGCAGTGGTTCGCCAAACTGAGCATCAGAACTGGTGCCGACCGAGTCGCGGGCCATGGGGGTATCCTTAACGAGCGGGAAACTGGAGCGATTCAAGGAACTTGCGGAAGTTTGCTTTCTGCTGGCGGACCAGCGGCGCGTTGCCGCGCATTTTGATGAACCAGCTGTGATCCGCTTGCACGCCAATCCAACCGATGACGGCCATGCCGGCTGGTGATGCGTCGGCCGGCAACGCCTCCATGTACGACCCGGAAACTCCATCGACGGCGACCGTTTGCACCTGTTTCTTCAATGTCTCCGCGCTGATGCCAGGTAAGCTGGCCTGTGTACGCCAACGGTTGATGTTCGCCAAAAGCCCGCCCCCGTCGCCACCCAGGAGTGAGATCGTGACGCGGGCCGTTTGGTCTCCATCACGCACGCCAAATGCCGCCCGGCTGAACGTGTCTTGTTTCGACTCGAACCACCCGTCGGGTAACGTGTACTTCATTTCACCCGACGCGGGTGCCGCCGACGCCAAGTTCGACGAGAGCGAACTGCGGTTGCCCATCGAACGTTCGAACCGGCCCGCGATGTTGATCAGCGTTGCCGTTCCATCCGCCAACTGCAGTTTCTCCGTCTGCTTGTCCAGTTGCTCGGCAGCCAACGGTTCCCGACCCATTTGCCGCCGCCATCGGTTGATGTTGTCCAACAGGGATTGGCTCGATGCACTCGCGGGCATTGGAATGATTGACAGTTCAAGAGACTGTCCGTCGACGTTGACGCTCAATGTCGCAAGTCGTTGGCCCGCGCCCGGTTTCTCCCGCCAGCCGGTCGGCAGTTTCCATACCGGTTTGCCCGTGCCATCGAAGGTGAGCGACTGAATGAGATCGCGAAATTTCGATACCTGTTTCGCGACCGCGGCCGTTGGACCGGTCATCTTGAAATACCAGGTTTTGTCACCGTGAGGCACGACCGCCCCAAGCATGCGGTCGGTGGGTTCCCGCGGCTCTTGGACCGCCGTGTCGGTCTGCGTGTTGGATGCACCCGGTTCGACATGGTTCTCGGCGTAGACAACGTCTGGTTTCGGAACGTCGTAACTACGCACCGGTTCTTGTCCGCCACAACCAGCAACTCCTGCCATGCCAATCCATACCAGGAAATGCCGGCACGTCCGTAACCAACTGCCGCAACCTTCGGTTCGCCAACGCCACGGTCGCGAAGCCCTTGAACTCTTCATTTTTCGTCCTGTTTGTGGGGATTCCAGCCATTATCGTATATGGGGCGCCCAGCGAATACGGAGTGGGGCCTGGCCACGAACGTGCCCGCTATCCTGTCCGGGATCATCATCCTCGGGATCAACAGCGGGCGGACGTAAGCCAAGGTTGCGCGCCAACATGCAAGCCGACCAGTACCGGATCGAGCTTTCTATGCACCAAACTCGAAACGCGTTGATTCCGGACGGCCTCGCCATCGAATGCGGTTGCCAAGCCACTCAACGCACCACCTCCCCGATCTCCTTGCTGTGCGACCTGCCGTTATTATAGCGCATCGTTCGGCGGGCGGTAGGGGCGGGGGAGGTGGCGATGCGTGCTGCGCATAATCGATGGGCCGTGGAAAAGACGTGGCGGTGTAGAAACCTTATGGGCGGAAATCTGATGATCCTGAGTCAAGTTTTTGAGGCGAGGTTCAGCCGCCACGGGAGTTGATGTCGGGCGAGCGACGCGGGTAGTGCA
>CAZSOG010000429.1:0-5349 GCA_964607555.1 uncultured Pirellulaceae bacterium
ACATAAGGTCATGTGTACATGCAAGTTACAAGTTTCCAGACAGACACTCGTTAGAAACCTTATGGGCAGATATTTGATGATCTTGAGGTTACACAAACAGCACGATCATACGCCAACGGCCGCAGCGTATGGCATGATTGAGATTAACGACCATCCGGATCGTCCCGCCTCGCTGAGGCACGCTCTCATCCGCCATTTACTCGAGTCACCTTGGTGCCAGTACCACTTCGACACGAATTGATTTACCGGAGCGCAGGACCGTGGCGGTCACTTTCTGGCCGGGCCGCAGCTTCTTGAGCAGCTCGGAGAAGGCGCGCAGGTCGGCGAGTTCCTTGCCGTCAACGGAACTAAGCACATCCCCCGGCTTGAGTCCCGCGCGTTGGGCCGGCGAGCCGGCCACGAGCTGATCGATCTTGACGCCTGGCCCCTGATAACCAAACGCGGGGACCGTGCCAAACATCACTTTTCGCGTTTGCGAACTGCTCGGCGCGGCCCGATGTGCGCCGATGGTCGCCACCAGCGGCTCGGCACGTTCCACCAGGTAGGCGACCGCTTCCTTCGTGAAGACGGCGACCTTGACCAGCCCCGCGTAATCGATCTTGTCGGGCGTATCGCTGGGGCGATGGTAGTCGGCGTGGGCGCCCGTGAAAACCTGCACGGCCGGGATGCCACGCTCAATAAAACTCATCTGGTCCGATGCGTCGTCGTTGCCGGGAACAATCGTGCATGCGATGCCCGTTACGTAGCCGCAACCACGAAAGATGTGCTGCCATTGGTCCGACGTGCTGGTCCCATGGACCGCGATCGGTTTGTCGAACAGGCGTCCCACGGTATCCAAATTGACCATTGCACGAACGTCGCGCAGCGGAAACCGCGGATGTGCGACATAGTACTTCGAGCCGAGACGGCCACACTCTTCCGCCGAGAAGGCCACGAATACAACGTTCCGCGACCCACCTCCCTGGGCAGCCAGATTACGCGCCAATGCCAGCAAAACCGCGACGCCGCTGGCGTTGTCGTCCGCACCCGGGTGGATTTTACCTTCGTTACCGGCACGCACGTCGGGCCAGCCGCGCCCGAGGTGGTCGTAATGCGCGCCGAGCACCACGGACTGCGTCTTCCAATCGGCCCGCTTTCCGGGCAAAACACCAACCACGTTGATCGTCTCGGCCGGACGACCGCGCGGGCCCTTGGCGACCGTGAACCGCTGGAACCAAGACCCCTGATCGCCGCCCGGCCGCAAGCCGGCGGCTTCCATTTGTTGTGCAATGTACTTGGCTGACTGGGTCAATTGGGGCGTGCCCAAACCACGCCCTTCGCGTTGCGACGCGGCCAGCCACTGGAGATCCTTGGTCATTTGTGCCCGCGAGAAGATCGGCGGGAGCTCGATCAGGGCCGGACGCGGCTTGGGGCTTGCCGCCGGCAGGGGCGTCGTCGCATGCGGTCGCAAGTCGACGACCAACGGCGAGTTGGTCGTGGCGGTCTGTCCCTTCACGGCGTTGGTCGGTTCGGCGCCCGTGAAAGCAAGGTACGAGTACTTGCCGTAGTGTGGCAGCTTGCGTGCCAGTCCGGCCGCCGCCGCCGGTGGATCGACAACGATCCAGCCGATGGCCTTCTCCATGTTCCGCGGATGCCGGCGGACCGCGATGATGCAGTGCTTGGCGAGCGTCACGCTTTCCGCGCCAAGAAGAACATTCGTTGTTCCTGACGTACCGTCCGTCGTCTGCCATTCGGAGAATAGTTTCTTCGCGACACGGTTGTCGCGACCAAACAGCCATGCGCTCCGGTCATCTGGCAGCTCGCGGACGGCAGCATCGAGTTTCGTTTCGATGGCATGGTCATCGCTCGTCCATGCCTTGACGAGCGTTTCGTATTTCGCGCGGCCCTTGGCGTCTTCGCGCGCCGGTAGAACGGCCAGGATGCGCGGTTCGCCAAAGATCTGGCCGATCGCGGGGGGCGTTTCGCGTGGATCCAACAGGCGAAACAGATCGAATTGCGGGTCGACGAAGAGCCCCGTGGGCGTCTCGGAAACTCGTTTCTCGAAGTGTGTCGCACGTTGGCGAGTTGGCACGGTCCACGTTACGAATGCGCTCCCCGCACGGAGGGTTATCGGTACTTGCAGATCATAGACCGGTTCCGTCTGCAGCTGCCGAAGCGTACCGCTGACGACATGGCCCGAGTCATCCGCGCGGCGCACTTTGACATCGGACAGCGCCAGCTTGGGCGCGCCGGTTCGTGTTATCCATTGGTTGAAAAACGCCGTCAAATCCTGGCTCGTGGCGGTGGCAAACACGCTCCGCAGATCATCGAACGAGGCACGCCGCCCTCGATATTGGCGATAGAAATCGGCCAGCGACTTGCGAAACGCATCGTCGCCAACGCGTCGCCGAAGCATGTGGAAGAGCATCAGCGACTTCCCATACCCGACCGCTTCCGTCGCGGCGCTGTGCCGATTGCGGAACTCCACCAGCGGAAAATCGCGTCCGGCGCGCACGTAGTCGCGGTACTTTTGCAGCGTGTTGCGCCGGTAGTCCGCGTCCTTGCCACGTTGCTCTTGCATCAAGTGGTCGGCCAGATAGGCGGTCAAGCCCTCGCACCAGTTCCCGCGCTGGTAGTCCACGAACACCGAATTGCCCCACCAATTGTGCAGAATTTCATGGGGATAGGACGAGGAAATAATGAACGGGAATCGGATCACTTGCCGGCCCAGCAACGTGAACGACGGCATGCCGTAGCCGGTCTCCCAGAAGTTCTCGACCAGCGCGAACTTGCCGTACGGATAGGGACCGATGAGCCGGCGATACATTTCCAGGTAGCGTCCGGTCGCATCCAGGTACTTGCGCGCCAACGCCTCGTCCGTGTCGTGCAGATAGACCAGCGTCTCGACCATCCCGGCCGCGTCGCAATACCGCTTGAGCGGCCCGCCGACCAGATACACTTGCTCCATGAGACCGTGCGAGTCCCAACGGGCGTGACCGGGTGAGGACGCGGAATCGCCGTTGCCTTGACTGATCACCTGCCAGTCGGACGGCGCCGTGACGTCCATCTTGAAACCAATCAGGTCGTCATTGAAACGCGGCACCCAGCCACTCGTGCCGTCCAGAAAAACGCCCTCCGGTCCGAGGATCCCGCGCGTTTCGCGAAAGCCGCGCGTGTACTGTTCTTTTTCTTCGGATAACCCAAAATCAACCTTCCCCTGGTACTGCACGGTCAGCATCTCGTCCTTGGGCACGTGCCGCAGCGTGTATCGAGTGGCCGAGTGAGTTTCCGCGGGGCGGGCCGTCGCGGTCAGCGGGACCGAACTGTTGCTTATCTTGAAAGCGCGGCGCAGCTCGAACGACGCGCCGATCTTACGCAGAGCCGCCGGCAAATGAACTCGATCCGTAACGGAGATTCGGTGCTCCCGCGGATCCAAGACGACGGCAAGCTCATGGCGCACCGGTTCGCGGTCTGCTTGTTTGGCCGCGGTCGTCTCGCCGATCGGTAGTTTACAGCCACCCAGTCCAGGCAGCCAATGCAGTGTCATCTGGTCCTCTTGCCGCCGAACCTGCTGGCGAAGTCGACGCATCCACGCCGGATCGGCGCAGAACACGGCGGGAATAATCAACACGTTCTTGCGGCCCTGTGATCGCAGCGTATCGAGAACGGCAGCAAGTGTCCGGTCCCCATTTCCGGTGACAATGCGCAACCGGTGAAAGCGGCTGGTCCGCGCCAGCGGGTCGTTCTTCTCCAACGCGACCCACGCGTCGACCTGTGTTTGTGGCAGATCGCCGGCCAACACAAGCACGGTCGTGCCCCCGAACGGACCCGGGCAACGCGGCAAAACGTTGCCTTCGGCCAGCGCGCTCGGGGCGATCGTGATTGGCAACTCGCGTGCGTTCGCATCTTGCGGTCGTTGAGCGACGACAGCAACCGACACTTGGCCCGACGACGCGGCCCGCAACGCCTGCAAACGGGCCCAGTGGCGCGCTCGAGGCATCCCCTCGGGTACCAGAATATAATGTCGCACGCCGTCATGTGGCGCGGCATCCGCTCGCAGTCCCAGCGCGTCGCGAACCAGGCTCTCTTCCTGGTACTCACGGCCCCACGGGTCATCGGTAGCTTGTTCGAGTTGACTCGGCACCCCGGCGCTGGTGTACTGTGCCAACTCGGGCGTCCACCACGCCTTTGCGTCACCATCGTCCAGGACGCGCAGGCTGCGCTCCGGCATGGGCTCGTCACCCATCAGTTCGGGGAGCGGGAGTGGAAAGTCCTTCAGTTTGGCGTAACGCCGCGGTTGCAACGCCACGGCCCGCGTCTGGATTCGGTCGGTCAGCACGGCAACGGCGGCGGCGACGGTCGCGCCGGTCCCTTCGCCCGCGAGGCAGACGCGATTGGGATCGATCGGATAATGCCGCACCAGGTACGCCCATATCCGCTCCACGCCCCCGACCAGCGTGCCGACATCGGACGTGAATTCGCTGGGCCAATACCAGCGTCCGCCGACCCCGAAGTCCTCCTGCGTTTCGCGGTAGGGTGCCTCAATGACCGCGATCGCCACTTCTTCGCCAAGTCGCTCCTTCCACAATTCCAGGCCATCGTCCGCCACGAACCCGTCATCCGACAACCACAGCAACAGCGGCACCGGTTTGGCGGTCTTCTTGTCCGGCAGGTGCAGTTTGTATTTGAGCTCGCGCTGCACGTACACGCCGAGCGTGCCCTCGTTCGGGCTGGTGGCACGCGCTTCGGCAAACACGACGAAATCAGCAACCGGTTTGCCGCTCTGCCGGGCCACGGCCGGGTCCGAAACCGGCACGATCGCGACGGTCTTGATGTTGATTTTCGGTTTGCGCAATTTCAGCTGGTGGACGGTACCATCCCAATACGCACTGTGGAACCCGCCGTTGATGTGCAGCACCAAACGGCCCGGATCCTGATCCAGGGCGTGTGCGCAGGTCTCGCCCATCGTGTTGTCCCAAAGGGACTGAGTGGAATACAGCCGCTGGGCTTCATCCGTGCTCTGTCGCATCATTGCCAGGTGCCCGCGAATGGCATTGTCGACACGGCGCCAATACGCGGGTGAATTCGGCAGGAGTCGGGCGGGAACCTGGTCCGGAAACTGTTGCCGCAAGGCAGTGAATTCACGTTCGGCGCCCTGCCGCGCCATCCGCAAACGCATCTGCAGCGGACGTGGAAAATTCGATGCCAGGACTTTCGCCCCCGTCCTCTTGGCACATTCGATCAACGATCGATAGGCCGTCGCGTAGTTGCCCCAGGGCCGTGCCGCGGCACGGAACTCGGGTGCCGTTGTCTGCCCCGCCATATAACCTCCCAACGCCCTCTGCACCTCCCGCCCCAACCACCCCAACC
>CAZSOG010000430.1:0-5349 GCA_964607555.1 uncultured Pirellulaceae bacterium
GTTCGGCGCCCGCGCGCGGGTCATGGCCAACCGCCGTCGCGACGAGTGGTTGAATCTGTCGCGCCAGCGCCGGGTGGTCGGGCAACGCCTTCAGGACGATCGGCAGTATTGTTTTGGCGTGCGGGCGCGCCGACGTGATGACCGCCCGCGCAATCCATGGATCTTCCGCTTGGATCAACAAGTGTGCCAGTGCCTTGCTCGCCAACGGGTCATGCCAGTAACCCAGTGTCAATGCGAGCTGATAACGCACTTTGGGATCCGGATGATCCGCCAGCGCGACCAGCGCCCGCCCCAGCGCCGGGTTACGGTCCAACCGCGACTCGCACAACAGGATCGCGCGCCGTTGCACATGCGCCGATCGGTCCGCGAGCGCTGACAATAAGACGGCATTCCTCAGGCTGCCGAGTCCGTCGAGCGTGCAGATCGCGTGCATCCTCGCCAACTCGGACGGCGCGGATCGTACCAGCTGTTCCAGTTGCGGCACCACGGTTCGATCGCCGCGCTGAACGAGAAGTTGCTGGGCCAGATCACGCCGGCAGCCGTTGGGACTGCGCAAGGTTTCGACCAGTCGTGCTGGCGGCAGCTGGGCGAGATTTGGAATCGGTGCCGGCGGGTGCCCCTTGCGATAAACGCGATAGATACGCCCCATGCCGGCACCCGCGCGCAAATTCAGTTGGGCTTGCCATGCTTCCGGAATCCACTCGGGATGCTCGATCACGAGCCGGTACATATCGACCACCCAAAGTGCGCCATCCGGTCCGGTACGCAGCCAGACGGGGCGAAACCAGTTGTCCTCGGAACTTAGGAACTCCGACTGCTGCTCCGTTTCGTGGCGGGCGCCACGGAACGTTACGCCGTCCGATGTGATCATGACGCGCATGACCAGATTGTGGACATTTTCACAAACGAATCCCGCGCCATCGACGTCGGGCCCCAAGGACGGATCACACCCAACCATCACGCCGCACGCCGAAGTGACTCGATTGGCGGCAAACAGGTCGTTGAAACGATCGATGGTCCGGCTCGTCGGATAGACGGGCGGCGCGAAAGAGGGCGTCAGCAAATGCCGCAGGGGCGACGGTGAAGAAACGAACGGATTACGGCGCAAGTATCGGTCGGAGATGACAAAATGAAAGATCGGTTCGCTGTTGGTGCTGCCAAACCAGTTGCCCCAGGCGTCGCGCGCCCGCCCGTATTGAGTCCGACCGCTTACGGTTTCCAGCTCGTCCGTGTCAGGTCGAATTCGAATATCGCGTCCGGAAATATTAATGACCTTGCCGGTTTTCAGACAATGGATGTCGCCGCTGTTCGAGCCACTGGCAAGATAAAGCCAGTTATCCAGACCGTAATTGAATCCATTGATGCGGTGCTGTGGATTGGCCAGTTCGAATCCGCGGTACAGTGATTCGCGGCGGTCCGCCTTGCCATCCCCGTCGGTATCTTCGGCGTAAAAGATGTCCGGCGCGTCGGAGACCAATACGCCGTGATGCCACGGCCAAACGCCGGTCGGGTAGCTCAGTCCGTCGAGAAACAGGGTACTGGAGTCGTACCGGCCGTCGCCATCCGTATCGGTCAGGAGCCGAATTTGCCCGCCCGGCTTGCCGTGTCCATCTTCGCCCAGTGGGTAATCACCCATCTCGACAACCCACAGCCGGCCGTCCGGGCCAAATGCCAGATTGATCGGGTCCTTGACCAGCGGCTCGGCCGCCACCAGCTCGATTGCATAACCCGCGGCCAGATGGAACAGCTGCAACGCCTGCCGCGGCGAGTACGGACCCTCCTTGCGCTGCGTGTCGAGCAATTCATGCAGGCGGCGCATGAGCACCTCTTCCGTTCCCTCCATCCACGGTCCCGGCTGGTTGTAGTAGATCATGGACGAATCCACTTCATAACCGCCCTCGCGGCGCACGCGCTCTGAAGCAACATAGCCAAACAGATCGTTTGCGTAAGCCGCGACCCACGTGTTCACGCCCTGCATTTCTTTTTTGATTCGCAAGGCGTAATCCACGACGACCTCACCGCCCAGAAACACCATTACCAGCTGATCGTCGAAGCGCCAGACCTGGATTGGCGCCGGATACGTTTCCGGCAGCCGTCCCATGCGTTTTTGCACGGCCAGCATGTTCTCGGCATGCCGGCGTTCCTGGGGCCGGTCGCTCTTCAGACGTTTCTTGAGGTCATCCAGCGATGGACGATCCACGGGTAGGCCGGCATAGCCAAATGAACTGGTGAGCTCGGCAGTGATCGCCTGCATCTTGCGGTCAAACAGCCGCTTCACCTCATCAGCAATCTCATGGCCCTCTTTCCGGGCAAACGCCAACGCATGGAGGGGGTCGCGTGGCGGGTTCATGTCCGCGCCACAACCGATCGTGCAGAGTGCCACGGCCCCGTCAAATGCCTGTTCCAGATACTTCGATGCATAGCCGGCCCAGTCGCCGTTGACACGATTGTGCGCGCTGCCGAACGTTGTGCCGTGGCACGCATAGTCGTATACGATCCCACGCACGTGCCCGTGCAAATCAACCACCTTGAGAACCGGCAGCGAATGGTCCACGGGCCCATCTGGATTGACTCCGAATCCGACCCATTTGCCATCCTTCAGCACGCGGCGATTCTGCGCGAACGAGACCTTCCCTTGCGCGAAATAAAGCGCGCCGGGGGCCAAGTCGTCAATCGCCTGGCCGGCTGCCTTGACCACTTGATTCGCCACGAATTGCGTGTAGGCATGCGTGACGGCATTCTCCGCCGCGGTTTGCGGCGTGGCGAATAGATTGCTGGCCGCGCCTTCGATGAACGGCGCCGTATGCGTGTGCGTGAAACAGACGGCAAACCGGCTTCGTGGTACACCCCATTTTTGCTCAAGTCGCGCCGCAATTCCCTTGGTCAACGCACCGGGCAGTCCCAGCGACTCGACGGACACCAAGACGCTCAAATCCTGCCCGGTTCGCCTGATCGCCATGGCCCGAACCCAGAGGTGCTCATCGATGCCCGTGAACGGCTCCGCGCGATTCCCGTAACCGGACAGACGCTGCGGCTGGGTTGGCGTGATATCGACCTTGGCAAAACCGAACTCGTACGACGGAGCGGCCGCGGGGGCGGTGCGTGGCACGAACAGGTAGCCAGACAGCAGTATGCCCAGTGTCAGAATCTGCCGCACGCGCGGCCACGAATCCGCGATACTCATCACAATCACCTCATATTCTCACAGGATTTCCAGAGTCCCAGGTGGTCGGCCGCCGCGCACGCCGCTCGAATAAGGCCATGCCGGCGCCGCGCGGTGTCACTCATCCAGGTATCATAATCGAATCTCGGCGCGCCTGCACGCGTCCGTCTCCAACGAGCAAATCCGACACATTCGGCACACGGCCTATTTCGCGACCGAGAATCAGGGTCAAGAGGAATCGGCAGAGTCCGTTTCAAAGTATCTGGAAAACGCCGGTTGTTTGACGGCCGCCAAGATATTTGCATGCAACCGCGGGCTTTCGGGCAAGACTCGCCCGCTTTCTGGTCCGATGAGCTCAGTGCAGCACAAGGTGCGAGCTTCGCGTCACGTACGGCATCGACTTCGCTCCGAATACCCAACGTAAGTCGGCCGCACGCCAGGATCGGATTACTGAACCTTCCCAATGCGGGAGGCCCGCAACCTACAAGGGAGCGCCCCCCCTTCGGCGATGCTCCCGTTGTTTGCTTGGAAACACGTGTGTACGGCGCGAAGAAGTCACAGCCTAAGACTCTAATAAGTGAGCGGAACCATGAAACACTCCCTTGTACTGCTGCTGAGCAGTATCACGTGCTGCGGGCTAGTCGGACCGGTGCCCGCCCAGACGATTCCGCAGTACAACGCGGCATACCAGCACCCGGCTTCGCGTGCCCCGGTCAATCCATCAGGCTTTTGGCAAGGGCCGACCTACGCGTATCCGACGACATCCGTCGCGGCCGCGCCCGCCATGTTCAACCCGCCCGCCGTCACGACGCACCCGGCGCTACAAAACCCACCACGGCAGCCACGTGAAGTGGTGCCACACCCGGTACCCAATGGGCAACCTAGTACGGGCGTCAATCCGAACGGACAGACGATCCCTTGTCCTGGACCTTATCCCAACGGTCCTGCGCTGGTACCGAACGGGCAACCCAACACGGGCGTCAATCCGAATGGACAGGCCGTTCCGTGCCCTGGATTTTATTCCTACGGTTCCGGGCCGGCCACGAGCGGTGGCCTGGATTGGGCGCCGAACGGTGGAGCCACCTACGACCAAGGCTGCAGGGCGGAGACAGCCGTGACCTGCGAACCGCCAGTTGCCGGCCCGGCATGGTGTGGCCCGCGCTGGTACGTTGGCGCGAACGGACTGATTTTCACGCGCAACAAACCCAAGTTCTCCCAGCTCAGTTTCGACGATACCGATCCGGTCGGCCAGGTGCTCAGCACCGATACCGGGCTCGGCCGATGGGATGGGGGCCCGGAGGTTACCTTGGGGTGGTACTTCCATGAGGACGCCGCACTGGAAGCGACCTATTGGGGGATCTACGGTGGTTCCCAGCAGTCCACCGTGTACGGCTCCGCCATTCCCGGCAATCTGAATTCGGTCTTTGATTTTCGCACGCTCAACATCGGCGCGGACAATGTCAACGACCTCTACGATGGAGCCGCCGCACATCGCGTCCGGCGTGGCTATGACGTGAACAACTTCGAACTGAACTTCGTTCACGGGCGGACGCCGTGGACGCCATGCGGCAACTGGCAAGTGAGTTATCTCGCTGGTCTGCGATACATGCGATTCGCGGAGGATTTTCAATACGCATCCGCCGACACGGTGCCGATCTTCGGCGCGGATCCGGCCAACGAAGCCTACTACGATATTGGTATCGCCAACAACTTGTGGGGATTTCAACTGGGTGGTCGAGCGGATTGGTACTGGACGCCCAGATTCTCATTATACGCGGCGACGAAATTCGGTATATACGGTAACTACATGGAGCATCATTCGCACATCTACAATGTCAATGGAACGGCCGTCGTGGGGCTCGGCAACCCGCTGGCGGGCGAAGCGTTTGATATCGCCAGTGACAAAACAACGACCTCGTTTATCGGCGAGTTGGATGTCGGCTTGAGTTGGCGGTTCGCCTGTCACTGGATGGCAACGATTGGCTACCGTGCGATCGCCATCAGCGGTCTCGCGTATTCGACGGACCAGATCCCGCCCAGTTTCGCGGACCTGCCGGGAGTGGCCACAATCGATAGCAATGCGGACATGATCCTGCATGGAGCATACGCGGGAGTCACGTTGGGTTGGTAGTTATTCTACAGGCGGTTAGGTTCGTCCGACTGGATAGTAAATTGACGCGGTCCGT
>CAZSOG010000431.1:0-5346 GCA_964607555.1 uncultured Pirellulaceae bacterium
CGGAACTCAAATCCATCAGGCTGCAGCCGATCCAGCGAGCAGTGATAATAAAATGAACAGACTGGCGGATTACTCGATCATGGTCGCTTTTTTGGTCGTCCTGTGTTGCAAGGCCGGCATGGGTGGGGAAACGATGCTTATTGAGGCGGAAGATTTTGATGACCGAGGTGGCTGGGTGATCGACCAGCAGTCCATGGATCAAATGGGTTCGCCCTACCTGATGGCGCACGGTCTGGGCGTGAAGGTCCGCGATGCTACGAAGAAAATCAAGTTCTCGACGACGGGCAAGTACCGGGTGTGGGTCCGAACACGTGACTGGGTTGGAACGTGGAAGACTCCCGCAACCACGCCGGCAATGCGCGCCGAGGGGTTTCCCGGCCGATTTCAGCTGTTGCTTGACAATCGACCGCTGCCAACCGTGTTCGGAACGGGCGGCAGTCAGTGGAGTTGGCAGGATGGCGGCACCGTCGAGATTGACAAGCGCGACGTCATATTGGCCCTGCATGACCTGACCGGCTTCAACGGGCGGTGCGATGCGATCCTTTTCAGCAGCGACCCGCGTCTCGTTCCACCCGGCGAATTGCGCGCAATGACGACATTTCGCAGGGGGCTTCGTGGCGCTGGCGGACCGCCTGCTGATGGCGGCGCCTACGACCTTGTCGTCGTCGGTGGCGGGATTGCCGGGATCTGCACTGCGATCAGTGCGGCGCGCCAGGGCTGCCGCGTGGCGTTGATACAGGACCGGCCCGTCTTGGGTGGCAACAACAGTTCGGAAGTCCGCGTCGGATTGTCCGGCTTGATCCGGCAGCAACCCTACGCGCGACTGGGCAACCTCGTGGATGAGCTCAGCCCGGTCGGTCACTGGACGATCTGGGACGCCGAAAAGCACCCCGACTGGCCGCGCAGTAAACAGGTTCTGGCCATAGCGCGGCAGCACCCGGAAAAAAAGGAGCACAATGCCGGCCCGGCGTCGAATTACGAGGACGACAAAAAACTGCGCGCCGTGCGCGCCGAGAGCAACATTCGACTGTTTCTTTCCACCCACGTCAATGCAGTGAAAATGGATGGCACTCGAATCGAGTCGGTGATCGCTCAGGACATCCGGACGGGCAAGCGGACCCGGTTCCGAGCGCACCTATTCGCTGACTGCACGGGTGATGGTAATCTGGGCTTCCTGGCCGGGGCCGAGTTTCGTCAAGGAAGAGAATCGCGCGACGAGACCCACGAAGAGCTCGCTCCCAGCGCCGCCGACGAGCTAGTCATGGGAACGTCGGTGCAATGGAATTCCGTGCTGGAAACAACGGCCTCTACTTTCCCCGAGTGCCCATGGGCCGTTCGGTTCGACGAGACGACGTGCATCGAGGCCACCAGGGGCGACTGGAATTGGGAAACCGGCGCTGAGCGCGATCAAGTCCGCGAGATCGAGCAGATCCGGGACTACGCCTTGCGAATTGTCTTTGGCAATTGGAGCGTGTTGAAGAACGATCCCAAGTACCGAGCCAAGTTCGCGAACCGGCGTCTGAACTGGGTCGCCTACATCGGCGGCAAACGCGAATCGCGGCGGCTTCTGGGCGATGTCATTCTCAAACAGCAGGACATTGTCGGCCGGCGGCATTTTGCGGACGCGAGCGTGACGGCCACCTGGACCATCGACCTGCATTATCCCAAAAAGCCGAAATGTGCTTGTGACGCGTTTCAGTCGACGGCGCGCCAGTTGAAGATCACGCCGTACGCGATTCCGTATCGATGCTTCTATTCGCGCAATATCGACAATCTGTTCATGGCGGGGCGCGATATTAGCGTGACGCACGTGGCCCTGGGTACCGTGCGCGTACAACGGACGACGGGCATGATGGGTGAGGTTGTGGGGATGGCAGCATCCATCTGCAGGAAACAGACGTGTGATCCGCGCCGCGTGTACGAACACCATCTAGAAGAACTCAAGGATCTTATGCGAACGGGCGTGCCGCCCGAACCATCACTAACCAAGTAGGAGGATTCGTGCAATGAACCGACGGTTTGTACTTTCATTCGGAGCGGCGAGTCTTGTCGCGTGTGTTGTTTTCATGCTGTGTCCAACTCGGCAGGTGCAGGCGGACGGTGGCGGCACCGGCTTGAAACTGGCCACCTTCGACGTGGACGCGACGCCACCCGTTGGTTCGATCATGGCCTACGATCCCGTGCGGCGGGTAGACGAACTGACGCTGCGCTGTCGCGGGATCGTTTTGCTTGGCGCGGGAAAGCCGATCGTCCTGTGCGCGGTGGACTGGATCGGGATCGGCAACGGAGGTAACGACGTGTTTCGCGACGCGCTGGCCGAAGCGGCCGGCACGACACGCGACCGGGTCGCGGTCCACACGGTGCACCAGCATGACGCGCCCGGTTGCGATTTCACGGCCGAGCGGCTTTTGCGCGACCTCGGGGTCGAAAAACTTGGACGGTACGAAGGCACGTTCCATCGGCGCGTCATTCAGCGCGCGGCCGTGGCGGTGCGCGAGTCACTGGCAAAGGCGCAGCCGGTCACGCATTATGGCTGGGGCGTAGCCGACGTCGAGAAGGTGGCTTCGAACCGGCGCGTCCTTGGCCCGGACGGTCGCGTGCGCGCAACGCGCTGGACGACGACGCGCGATCCGGCGCTGCGTGCCTTGCCGGTCGGCGTCATTGACCCCCAGGTGTCGCTGCTGTCGTTCTGGAATGGAGACCAGCCGCTGGCCGTACTGAGCTATTACGCGTGCCATCCACAGAGCTATTACCGGACGGGTGTTCCCAGCCCCGATTTTCCCGGCATCGCACGATTCATCTGCGGGCAGAACGTGCCCGAGCCGCTGCACGTTCACTTCGACGGCGCTGGCGGTAATATCGGCGCCGGCAAATACAATGATGGCGCCAAAGAAAATCGCATGATCCTGGCGACACGGCTGGCGGACGGCATGATGCGCGCCTGGAAAGCCACGACGAAACAGCCGCTGGCGGCACCGGAGGTCGGGTGGGAGAGCGTGCCGGTACACCTGCCAATTGCCCCACATATCAACCACGACAAGTTGATCAAGACTCTGAAAACCAAACGCCCGCTGGATAACTATATCGGCGAAGCCAGCAAGCTTGCCTGGTGGGAGCGTTGTCAGGCCGGACACGCGATCGACATTGGTTGTCTGCGCGTCGGCGCGACGCGCGTGCTGCACATGCCGGGCGAGCTGTTCGTCGAGTACCAACTGGCCGCCAAGGCGATGCGGCCGGATCTTCACGTCGCCATGGCTGCGTACGGCGACTACGGACCGGCGTATATCGGCACGGCGAAGGCGTACAAGGAAGGCGGCTACGAGACGAGTCCCGGCGCCAGCTACGTGGCGCCGGAGGTGGAAGCGGTCCTCACCGCCGTCATGCGCAAACTACTCGACGCACCGGCCGGCCCGAAAGGGCAGAGGTGATCCCATGCGATTCGACTGTCTGCTGTTGATCCTGGCCTCGGTTCTGAGCTGTCGCGGACTCTCGGCTGCCGAGCCATGGACGACTCTGTATGACCACGGGTTCAGGTTTCGAGAAGTGGTGGATGCGTGGACGTCGCCACACACACACTCACAAGGCACGCCGGACGGTCTGCACATTACCGACCTTTCGACGGCGGCAGGATCGGGGCGATTCTATCGCGTGAATTGGGGCGCGAAGCCGGCCGCGAGTGCCGCCGTTGAAGTCAGGCTCAAGAGCATCTCCTGCTCCGGCACTTGGGGCATGACGCTGTTGGTGTCCGACGGCGTGCACGAGGAAGGAGTCACGTTCTTCCCGGACCGTGTCGCTTTGGTCGAGAGCAAACTGTCCGCTGCGTTCGATTGCGCTGACGATTTCCACACGTTTGTTGTCCGCGTAAAGGGTACTGACATCTCTGTGTACGCCGACGGCACGCCCCTGATCGACGGCCAGGGGAAGTTTATGGCCCGCGCAAACAACGGACGCAACCAAGTCGGCTTCGGCGCCGGGGCGTCCGCGACCACGGGCGAAGCCGTCTGGCAATACGTACGCTTCCGTGGCCCAAGAATGGAGCTGCCGGAGATGAACGTCCCGAACGTTCCCGGCCTCCATGTCGAGACAGGCGAAACGCGGGTCATTCTGCCGAAAAGTTACTACAAGAGCATGTTCAAGTTCCGTGACGGTGACATCGCCGTGGGCGGTCGGCGCTCCAGCGACGGCGGTAAGACATGGCGGAAGGCGCCGTCGTTCCACAAGGGGGCCTACCAGTTCCCGGACGGCGAGATTGTGCAGCTGGATTTCAAAACCTTTCGCACCGATAAACCCGGCATCTTCCGAACCGGGCTTGCTCGTTCGACAGATAACGGCTTGACCATCCAGCACGAGAGCGCACGGATGACGATCCCCGAGGAGACGGGCGGCACGGGCGACAATGGGAAGCCCTTTGAAGGCCCGGTCTGCGACCACGCGATCGTGGCGCTCGCCGATGGCAGCCTGCTGGCCGCCATGTACGGTTACTTCAAGACCGACACGGTCCTTTGCCCGACCTTTCCGAAGGAGTGGAAGCTTTACAAGTATCGCACGTTTGTCGTGCGATCCGCCGACCGCGGACGAACGTGGAACTATCTCGCGACGGTGGCCTATGACCCGTCGGTGGGCCTCGAGAGCTTTTGCGAGCCAGACCTTCTGAAGTTACCCGACGGCGAGATTCTGTGCTTCATGCGCACCGGCGGCAGCGGCGGGAAACACACCCCGCTCTACATGAATCGTTCGAGCGACGACGGCAAGACCTGGAGCACACCGGTGCCCATCGCGGACCGAGGCGTGTGGCCGTGTGCCTGCCGCATGGACGGCGGCGTGCTCGCGTGCACGTACGGCCGCCCGGGTAACTGGCTCGCATTCAGCCTCGATGACGGGCAGACCTGGACCGGACGCTTCTGTTTCTACCAGGGCGGGCTGACCACGAGTTACAACTCGGTCGAGCAAGTTGCCACGAGCCAGGTGTTGGTTGTCTACGACCGCGGCGTTGTGAATGATGATGGCGATGTCGAGCGCGATGTGGTGGGCACTCATTTCACGGTCAAGAAAAGGTGAACTTTCAAGAACACCGATGAACAGAGTGCGCGCTTGTCACCCTACTTGAGTTGCGGCCCTGCCGCGTTAGAGACCTTGTGGGGGCCGAAATTTGATAATGCTGAGTCAAGTTTTTGGGGCAAGGTTTAGCCGTCCCTACGGGACCGAACATCGGGCGAGCGACGCGGGTAGTGCAGAATCATGCGCTCCACCGAGTCGCCACGCGTCCGTTGGTTGGAGGCATCGCCTCGCTGGATTCTTAGGCTGCCACATGCGCGCACGGTGCGCGCATGTTTCGAAGCGAACAAC
>CAZSOG010000432.1:0-5335 GCA_964607555.1 uncultured Pirellulaceae bacterium
CTTTCCGCTCGGTAGGGATCCCCGCTCAAGCGAGGCCACCATCTGAGCGACGAAAGTGCCGCCCGGGCCGGGCAAGCCGGATTGGGTGCCCCTTCGACGGCGGGCGCGTCGCCATGGCAGAACATCTATGTTTCGTCGTTCAGTGCCGGCTACGGAGCAGTTCGTGAAATCCTGAAGAATCCCCGGTACTTTGAACAAATTGACGCGGTCGTTGCCGCCGACTCAATCTACGCCGGAATACAAACATCGTCCGGACGTCGGGAGGTCAAACCGCAACACATGCGGGATTTTCTCCAGTTCGCTCGGTTGGCATGCGACAACAAGAAGACTTTTATTCTGTCGCATTCTTCGCTGCAGACGTCGTACGCCAGTACCATGGAAACCGCCGACTACTTGCTGCAACAACTCCAGCTGCCGCGTAAGGCGGACACGTCCATTCAAGTGGCGGGCTTGAAGCAAATAAGCGGCGCGGCGAAAGGCCGGTTTGTCGTTTTGGGATTCGCCGGCGACACCGGAAGCGATCACATGCAACATTTGCACCATATTGATCTGCTGTGGGATCGCGTTGTCCCGTAGGTATTCCGTGGGCTTTCAGATTGCAATTGTAGCGCAATACGTCTCTTCCGGTTTTCCTGTCGTTTATCGACAGACAACCCTTTGGAACTTACAGGGATCTCTCGAAAGGCCTTGGCCGAAGGCCATTCAACCTCGCAGACGGCAGAAAACCAATGCCGATCCAATCGCCCTAATGCGGGTGTTTTCGTGCTCATCACGGACGGACGCATTGGGCATCGGCGCAAAAAGCGGCATCAGGCTGGCGGACGTGAAAGTTCCCGGCTGCCTGCCCGACAGCGAAATCGTGCGCAGCGCCGTGGCCGATTACCTGTGGGAAGTGCAACGTTTCGATCGCGAAGTCGGGGCGATCCGCGCGCGGCTGGATGCCATCGGCGAACTGGAGAACACGATCCGGATATGGCCCGACTGCTCGCGAAGTTGTGGGGCGTGCGTCGGACGAAATAAGCAGGAAACTCCACAAACTCCAGACACCCAGGAATTCGTCAAGTCGGCGATGTGCGCGAACGGCGGCCGACAAACTCCCACATACTGCATGCGAAGTACGGGCGCAGTTCTAGGGTGTCTTCGTGCTCATCATGCTTCTTGGACACAATTCACCGCGTTCCGTCACCATCGGACGTTCCCAAGACGCGCAGGTCGGTAATCGAACAGGTGCCGGTCGGACCGGGAATGTGGAAATCGGCGTTGTGCCGCGGGGCGCCCATTTTTCCGAGGCGCAGCAAGGTCGGTGAGCCGGGGAAAGCGGTTCGGGGGACTTCGGCGAGGATCTGCCAGACCTGGCCGTCCAACGAGGCTTGCAGGCGAATGCATTGCGTGTCCAGGTCGATAGCGAGCAGGTAAGTCTCGCCGGGGAACCGGATGCCCCCGAGAATCTCGTGTTGATATCCGTATACACCGAACTGACCTCCGGCCCGGAGATTGATGCGGAGCCCGCGCCCATCGGGCCAGATCAGCGCCAACCCCGGTCCCCACGTGGCGCCCTGGTCCGTCTCGGCCCGAACGCGGCACGCGACGGCGGTCGTGCCGGCCGGCACGGCTCGTTCGATGAAAGCAATCGAGTTCGCGGCTGCCGTGAAGTGAACTGCGTTTTTCGAAACTTGCACATCCGTATCGGGCCGGGACGACCGATGGACGTGCCAGGCCGCATCGAGTTTCGGTGCGGGAAATCGGTCTTCCCATAGCGTTTTCCGATCGGTGAATGGGGCGGTCGCGGTGCGTTGCGGAAGAGCGTGCCGCATTTCATCAAGCACCAGCAGCCAGCCGCGTTTCGGATAGACGGGGATTGATGCGGTGGTCTTGAACAGTGCCGGCGGTTGGAAGTTGTCCACCGGCGGGGCGTACAGGCCGGCCTTGTCCGGGTCGAGACCGAGCGTCTTGAAATCGAACGTGAACCGGCACTTGACCGGCTCACTCGCCCAACTGGCAACCGCGATCAGGGTCTTCGGGTTCGGCCCGTGTCGGACATAGGCGGTCGCGAGCACATCGGCGCGACCGGTCTTCACCGGACAGCCGGCGTCCCAGTATCCGAACATTCGGGCCTTATCGATGCCGAACTCGTCCCAAACCCTCCAAATCGGTCGCGGATCGCCGCCCCAGCCGAGCCGGTTGGTCATGCCGAATACCATGCCGCGCCACGGATTGCCGCCGCCTTGTAGCATCTCGCCGTACAGGCCGAACGGAATGCCGGCAATCTCGACCAGCCAGTAGTCGGGAGATTCGTCGTAGTTGAAGCCCTCGCCCAACCAGAGACTATCAATACAAGGGAACAGTTCCATGTACTGGCCGACCACGTTGTTCAGACCGTATCGCGGATCGAAATTATTGCCGGAGTGAAAGTCGATCAGCGCGCCGGGATTGGCGCGAAGCATCACCTTGCGGACCCGCTTCATGATCTCGCGGTCGTAACCGACACCGTCGAGATAGAGCCCGTCGATGCCAACATTCCGGATCAGGTAATCGAGGCCTTCGAGGTAATAATTATGCCAGCGGCTCAGTCCCTGTGTCGCCAGGGCCGCGTCATAGTGGCCGTTGCCCAGCGGCTGATGCCAGGCCGGCACGTAGCCGGTAATAACGTGTTCGCACAGCCAACTGCTGCCGGTCTTCGGCAGGTCTTTGCTGCCCTTGTTCGCCCGGAAATGATCGGCGAGCATAAAGCCGGGGCCAGCGCGGAAAATCTCCGTACCCAGGCTTCGCAAAGGCCAGAATTCGGCAGTGTAGTTACTCAGCTCGCGCACGGTGTAGTAAATCTTGGCTTTCATGCCCGCGGCGTGTGCGGTCCGGGCGTACTGAGCAAGTTCATCCGCTGTCAAGAACGGGTAATTGATGTGCGGGTTCAGCGCGTCGCCCTGGTGCAAGTTGATGACCGTGGCCCCGGTCTTGGCGACCTCGGCCACGGGATGTGCCTTGGTCGCATGGAAATAACGCCAGGACCAGTGCCTTTGGTCCAACGGTTTGACCGGCGTCACCAGCAACCCGAAATTGAAGTGGAGTTCCTGGCCTTCTTTAATATTCATGGGGCCGGTGAAGGCGCGGAGCACGACCGCGTCATCCTGCTGACGCACGGTACATCCGCCGGTGCCGTCATCCCCGGACCAGTCCTTGTACAGGCCGCTGTCCTGCAGGCTGTAGAGCGCCCAGTCTGCCGTTACGTTCTTCAGCTTGCACTGCAGGCCCGCACTCACATCGCCAAGCCAGACGTGGTTGTTGGCGCGATGAATATCCCAGTGCCAGTCCCATTTCTTCGGACGTAGCCCACCTTTGCGTCCCATTCCAACCATGTAGCGCGCGGCATCGGACTGCAGCGGAATCACGAGTGCGAACTCGGCATGCCGTACCGGACACAACGCTGTCACTGTGACGCGGCAGTCGAGGTAACCGTCGCAGTCCAGCTTTATCTGGCAGACACGTTCGAACTCCGAGGTACGTGCCCGAGTGTCCCATACCACGGTGCCGGCGGTCTTGTCGACCACGCGCGGGGGCTCGGATGTCCACGCGGCAGCCTGGCCGCCCCCGTCGCTCGAGGTGAACGTGAACCGAATTGGCGCCGCAAGGACCTCCCGGGCCGGACCGTCGGTGCCGTCCACCGACGGTGTAAACGTGCTGACTATGCGCGCCGGGAGACCGTGGTCGCCGATCACGATCCGGCGGCCGAGGATATCAGCGGTATGGCCCGAGGAATCCAAAGCGACGGGTGCGTAGGGCGGAAAGACCTCGTCATCCAGTCCGATGGTCGAGTCGAGCCAGCGAAGGCGTGCCATGCGCCACAGGTCGTGGTCACCATGCGCCGCAATTCGAGAAGGCCGAACTGTCAATGCGAATGCGACGGATGTTTCCGAGTCGTTCGCCGGGCAAACCACGACCTGTCCCGAGTACGTACCTGGCGCGGCATCAGGCGGGACCATCACGCCGCACCACAGTGCTTGTACTCGACCGCGGGCCAGATCGAGTTTCTTGGTGAAACTTCGCCCCAGCCAGTCGGTGCCGCCCAGATTGAAACAGCGCAGCGCACTGGCCGGAATGACACTGCCGTTCGGATTTCGCAAATCGGTGAAGCGGATGCGAACGTCGTCCAGCTCGTGCTTGCGGGCAAAGACACCGATTTGGAACGTATAGAACTCGTCCCGTTCCGCCGCGCCGCGGAAGACTTGGGTCGGTTCACGTAGAACCCAGCGTAAGGGGAGCATGTCCGGCATGCGAATCGGGAAACGGCGATCCTCGGGGAAAACGAGATACGGCCGGTCCCCGGCTTGCTGCAGAAACGCCGTTGTTTCCGCCGTTGTAGCCGGAAGTTCCATGGGGTCGAATCGGTGAAAGTCATTGATCGCCTGGAGCTCCACGACCGGCGCTTCCGGCAAATCGTTCAGCACGGCGGCACCCGCCGTCTGCTTTTCAAGGCCGCAGCGCCGGCGCCAGGCCGGGTCCGCCGTCTCCTCGGGTGGAAGATAAACGACGCTCGGAAATGCCCACCAACCCTCGTTGCGATAGGGCATGTAATAGACATGGTACAATCCCGCACCCTTCGCCGGCTCAAACACGACATCGCCATACTCGCGGCGGATGGTAACCGGGATCACGTTACGGATACGCTCGTCGGCGGCGTCGGTCACCCACACTGCCTTGCGCTCGGGGTGAGCATCACGCCGACGCCAGGGGATGTGCACGCGCACCGCGGTCGCCGGGGCGTTTACCCGGACCACGGCACGATGATTGCCGAGCTTGTCCGACCAAGACCCGGTGCCATACTTAACTGCTGCACTTCCCGTCGCGGCCCCGGGGATGTTCAGATACAGACACAAAAGGAGTATTCGGGTCAGATCCATTTTTTCTTTTCTTGTGCGACGCGGCTGCGCCTCTCGCGGTAGGCGATCGGTCATCGTAGTCTCGAGTCTGTTGATAAGTCGTTGCTGATCGCGATCATCTTGCGCGATGTCCGGGCGCCCGTTTTCACTGGCCATCATGCGATCGATCGCATCAGAGAATTCGATTCGTAATGCGGGAGCCCCGCAACCCACAAGGGAGCACGCCCTCCTTCGGTCGCGCTCCCGCCCGTCGCTTGGAAACATGCGCGCACCGTGCGCGCATCTGGCAGCCTAAGAATCTAACGCGGCGTTGCCTCCAACCAACTGACGCTTGGCGATGCATTGGAGACCTTCGGTCGCTCCTGTGCGGGGTCAGGAGACCCGCGCACAGCGCCAGTTCTTGTCCCATCCCGTCCGCCTATGGCGGATTCATCCCGGCGGAGCGATGATTTTGCACTACC
>CAZSOG010000433.1:0-5330 GCA_964607555.1 uncultured Pirellulaceae bacterium
CGGGAGATTTTTGCCGCGGCGGGCACCGCGTATTTCGCCATCCACAAGTTTGATGCCGCGGCGAAAGTGCTCGAAAAAGGCAAACAGCTCAATGCGGTCGGCGGCGATGTGGCCCAGCTGGAGAAGGACATCCAGGACTATCAGAAATTCTGGCCCGCGGAACAGAAAATCCGCGCCGCAGAAGCGAAGAAGGATGACTTGCCACGCGTCAAACTCACTACGACGAAAGGCGAAATCGTGCTCGAACTGTTCGAGAACGAGGCGCCAGAGACCGTGGGCAACTTCATCAGCCTGGTGAAAAGTGGGTTCTACGACGGTTTGACGTTCCACCGTGTCCTGCCCGGGTTCATGGCGCAGGGCGGTTGCCCCGTCGGTGACGGGACGGGAGGACCTGGCTATACGATCTACGACGAGTGCAAGAAACCGAACGCGCGGATGCACTTCCGCGGTAGCTTGAGCATGGCGAAGACCGCGGCACCGAATTCCGGGGGCTCACAGTTCTTCATCACGTTTCGCCCGACACCCAATTTGAACCACAAACATACGGTGTTCGGTCGCGTGATCAAGGGCATGGACGTTGTCGACAAACTGCAGCGGCGGGATCCGAGCAAAGGAGCTGATTTGCCGGAACCCGATAAGATCGTCAAAGCCGAAGTGCTCCGCGATCGCGGCCATGAGTACGTGCCACGTAAAGTCCAGTAACCCGGAATCCAGTATCCTCATGCGACTCGTGCCGTCATACTGAAATCGGATCACGGCAAGAATCTTGGCGGGCAAGAATATCTTGGTTTCATATTCTTGCCCACCCTTTTCTTGCCGATCGTCCGGAACCGGATCTTCTTGCTCTCTCTCGTTCGGGATTCACGCCTGTCATGCC
Source organism: uncultured Pirellulaceae bacterium (assembly GCA_964607555.1). Taxonomy (GTDB): domain Bacteria; phylum Planctomycetota; class Planctomycetia; order Pirellulales; family Pirellulaceae; genus JAJSAJ01. The sequence goes on from CAZSOG010000433.1 coordinate 878, forward strand.
GAAGAAAATACTCACCCGCCGCCGTGCGACTCGCCTTGTTCTCCCGACAGCTTTGCTCGTCGTTGTTGCTTGCGGTCTTAGCCCGGCAATCGCCGTCGAGTCCACGACGGCCGCGGCGTGGGTCAATCTGTTTGACGGGCAATCCCTGGACGGCTGGCGAGCAGCGGAACATCCGGACACCTGGCGCGTGGAAGAAGGCTGCCTGGTCGGCAGCGGCCCGCGCAGCCATCTATTCTACACGGGCACCGTGGGCAGGCACGTATTCAAGAACTTCGAATTGAAGGCGGAAGTCCGCACTTCCCCCGGCTGTAACTCGGGTATCTTCTTCCACACCAAGTACCAGGACACCGGCTGGCCCGACCGCGGTTACGAAGTGCAAATTAACAACACGCACCACGGCATCGGTAAATGGATCGAGCTGAAGCGGACCGGCAGCCTGTACGGCGTCCGGAACATTTATAAGTCGTGGGTGCCCGACAATGCGTGGTGCGCCATGCGCGTGCGCGTCGCCGGCAGGCGGATCCGCGTCTGGGTCCAGGACCGGCTGGTGGTCGACTACATCGAGCCACGGGACCGTTATCGCAAGCCCGAGCGGAAAGGACGCGTTCTCTCACACGGCACCATCGCGTTACAAGGACACGACGCGCATAGTCGCGTTATGTTCCGCCGGATCGAGATCCAGATACTACCGGATAACTCGCGCGACGAATTGGCACCACGACCAACCATCGCTGGTTACGGCCTGGAAAGCAATGCCATGGATCGCGCCGCGGGCCATTATGTACCCGTGATCGACTTCCACGTTCACCTGCGTGGCGGAATGACCCTGGAGAAAGCGCTCTCGCGCCAAGCCGTCACCGGGATCAATGTCGGCGTCCTGCGCAACCTCGGCATGGGATGGCCGTTGGAAACCGATGATCAGTTGCGCAGTTTCCTCGATAGCGTCCAAGATCAACCCGTCTTCGTCGGCCTCCAAGTCAACGATCGTGATTGGCATAAGAAGCACGCCCCCGAGTTGCTGCGGCGTCTCGACTATGTACTGGGCGACACGATGATCATGCCGATGCCTGACGACGACAGCGCACCGGTCAAGCTCTGGATGCCGGAACTGTATACAATCAAGGATGCGCAAGCGTGGATGGAACGGTATGTACGTCACAACTTGCGCGTCTTGGCCGAGCCGATCACGATCCTAGCCAACCCAACCTACGTGCCGCCTCCGGTCGCCGATCAGTACGACGAGCTTTGGACCGATCAGCGCATGCGGACGATCATCCGCGCGGCGATCGCCAACCACGTGGCACTTGAAATCAATGCCCGCAGTGGCCTGCCGCACGATCGTTTCATCCGCATGGCCAAACAGATGGGGGCCAAGTTCTCGTTCGGTTCGAATAACTTTGACGACAAACCGATCGACATGTCACGTTATTTCAAGGCGATCGACCAGTACAAGCTCACCAAGGACAATATGTACGTCCCGACGCGGAAGTGATTCAATGAAGGCGCACGGCGAAGCCGGTGGTTAATAGCCTGAAAGCGCTTCGCCGCCGTTGCGCGTCAGAAGAGCCTGAACGGTCTTCTTGTTGATCGTGTTGGCGATAAATCGAACGGCTCCATCACAGAGCGCGACGAGAAAACCGCCCGGTTGCATACCCCCCAAACCCTTCAGCGGATTATCCTTGTTGGGCGAAAAGTCGCTCGGCTTCGTCCATTCAACAGCCTCGGAATCGTTCACCTCGAGCACCGCGATCGTATTCGACGTGCCGTCACGGATGTCGCGGAAACTCACGCCAATCGGTGTTTTCTTGCCACGTTCCTTGTCCTTGGGCGTGATGAAGATACCATCCTCGGAGGCGTTTCCCAGATAGACCGTCTTACCCGGCGCCGCCGAGCTGTTCGGCGAACGAAAACCTTTGGGCATCAGCGGAATCAGCTTCTTGTTGTGCGGACTGTCCCATGGTTCGTCGAAATGGAACTGATCAAACAGGCGGCCCTGTTCCATGAACGGCAGGATCAGTACGCGCCAACTCAGCAGCGGCTTGCCGTTCTTGTCCGTCACGCAGGCCGCCGGAAAACCTCGATAGACATCATGGTAGTTGTGCATGGCCAGTATAATCTGCTTCAGGTTGTTGCTGCTCTGCATGCGGCGCGCGCTTCCCCGTGCCGATTGCACCGCGGGCAACAATAACGCGATCAGGACCGGTGCCGAGGCACCGAGATTGCCGCCGGCAAACGTGCCACGCTGGATGCTCTCCAGCCCGTCATCGGTCCGGCGAACGATGCTGACGGTCGGTAGCAAGTGAGGAGCGATCGCTGCCATCGAGGGCAACGCCGTCGGGTCGGCATCAATACCGTTGCGATTCAGTTCCACGATCCCGGCTTGGGCCGCGTACTGCAACATGGGATAGAACACCTGAAACAGCGCCCGCGTGTCCTGGAATGAAATCGCCATCGGTGCCGGCGTGTCACGCAATGCGGCCGCCACCGCCGGTTGATCGGCGAGCGACTTGGCGGTTGCCGAGCGACTCAGATAGGCCTTGAGTGCCTGAGGCATTAACGTGATGACGATTCGATCCTTGGTCAGACACCATGATGGCGCGAAGACGAATCCTGATTCCGGAACCGTCAGCGTGTAAAGTGCGTCGTCCCCAAATGTGCTCGTCGTGATCCGCGGCGGCCGACGCGTGTGTGCGAACAGACCGCGGGCGAACCCCAACAGTTGATCGAGCGCATGCTGGAGTTTCGCGCGGTCCTTCACGCGGACCGTCACCGTCCAACCAGCCAACAGCCCACCCGACGCGGGTGCCGCGTGCACGGTCCACACGTCACCAAGTGAAGCAAGCAGATCCTGGCGCACGTCCATGCCGATCGACTGACCAAATTGCTCGATTGCCTGGTCCAGCGCGGCAGCCGCATGCGGGTCGATTTCTCGCGCCGCGCGGATTACGCCGGTTAGCACGCGCTGCAAGTCGAGTCGCCATGCCGTGGCAATTGTGGCGTCATACGGAATGGGCGCCAGGTCCTCCGCAGTCAACGGCGTGGGGCTTAACCACGCAAGCGCGCCGTCTGAATTCTGGTCGATTGCCAACAGAGTGCGGCTTACGAACGCCGTGTCGTCGAGGCCACTGGTGCTGCTGCAAGGTCCCAGCGAAGATAGGCCAAGCACCTGAATGATCTGGCCCGCCCGCGGACCGCCCATTGTCGTGCCTAACTCGATCAGGCTCGGAAGATCCAAAAAAGTAAACGTGCTCTCTCGTTTGACCGTGAGGCCTTCGCGCTGCTCGGTTAACCAGGTCGGGGGCGGCGTCTGCGCACGCTTAAGTATTCCCTCAACCGTCTTATCGCCAGCCGCGACGATCAAGTAATTTTCGTGCATGCCCCACGTTACCACGGGTGCCCCTCGGCCAGGCTGCATTTGATGGAACTGCGCGCCATCGATTTCAACCGTGCGCAACAGCTGCGGTGGCAGCTGCGCGTTGAAGGTCTCGAGAAGGCTGCCGATAACGCCCGTGGCGTCGCCCAGATTCACAACGATCGCCGCTCTGCCGTTCGGACCCGCCGGACCCATCTCGACCGACTCCACGAAGACCGCCGCCGGATGCTTGATCAACGTTTTCAAGAGCATTGGGACCTTACGAATCAAATCATTCTGCGCGCCGGAACCGCGCACGGAGACCCGAATCCCCGCGTCGATCAGCCGTTCGACCTCCGCCGCAAAACGCTTGATCTCCGGCTCGGCAAACAGTTGCTCCGTTTGGTTAGAACTGTCGGCGTCCGGTGTCGCCATCCCCGCCCACGTCGTGTAATAGATGCACTTCTCGGGCGCGATCTTCGCCAACATCGGATCCTCCGGGCCCGGCGGAATACCAAATGGTATCCCCACACCACCGCCCAGTACCATGACAATCAGCAGCTCCATTACTCCCATTCCAGCCATTGACACGGACATCGCGTTTCTCCTCGATTCGCCTCGATCGTTGCCTCAAGATTCAGAGCCGGTCCCAAGACTCAGCTCCAAACACGTACGGTGGATTTCCAAGCCCGTCGCAGCAGCGGCTAAACGCCCTGCGTAACTGTTCATGGACCAGAAGAAGAACACTAATCGACACTAATTCTCGCTAATATCGAAAAACCTCATCTTGAAAAGCCTTCGACTTTTCTACGACCTGCCAGATTGATGTTCCGTGTTGCTGACTTTCCAGGGCGGCACCATTAGTGTTGATCAGTGAAGAATTAGTGTTCATTGATGGCAGATGTCGTGAACAGCTACCGCCCTGCCAACGCAGTTTTGTGACAGCCTCTTAGAACGTACCCGCTTCGCCACTATGCAAAAATAACAGATTCGTAACACTTTAGCCATCTGCAGTAGACAGTGTTCCGTGGACTCGCTTTATTGCTGGTCGACCCCAACCGCCTTGTGCGGTTGGTGAAGAAGTCTAGTGGGCTAAAAAGG
>CAZSOG010000434.1:0-5330 GCA_964607555.1 uncultured Pirellulaceae bacterium
GCTTCTGTTGTGGCATCGCGGCGATTTGAACGGCGACCAGCTTGAGCTATTCCAATGGATACCGGGGCACGTCATCCATAACCTGGGCATCGCCGTTTTCGTTGTCGTGGGAATCGCGATGGTCGTCGGTCTGGTGAATATGATTCGACACTTCTTTCGCGTCCAGAAACAGTCGGGCAACCCAACGTCACTCCGATGGAGTGAACTGCCCGCTGCCCTGGGGCACGCGATCGCCGAATCGCTGGGCCAAGGCCGTTATCGATCCTGCGGCAGCCTGGACGATCCCGAGTCCGTGGCGGAATCGCCCTGGTACGTGGCCCCCTGGTTGGTCCATTCGCTGATTCTCTGGGGCTTTCTGGGACTGTTGCTGGCCACGACACTGGACTATCTGTGCAAGCCGATCGCCACCTACGGCTCCTACGTTCCGCTCTGGTATCCCATCCGCTTGCTCGGCACCGTCGCGGGCCTGGTTTGCCTTTATGGCGCATCGATCGCGATCTGGCGCCGCTGGACGCGGCCGACAAAGTACTATTCGTTGACGCGCTATAGTGACTGGTTCCTGCTCTGGCTGCTGTTCGCCACGATCCTGACGGGGTTTGTCATGGAAGTAATCGTCTATTTGCCCCATCCAACCTGGTTTGGATATATTGTGTTCCTCGCACATGCCGTCCTGGCAATGGACCTGGTCGTGCTCTTGCCGGTGACTAAATTCGCCCACGTCGTGTATCGGCCTGTGGCCCTGTTGCTCCACCGCTGGCTGGAACTGTCCCAAGCCGCCGCGACCAAGACGGCTGTTGCGTGAGTGAGAACGCTGGTTAAACGACATGCTGTCTCTGGTGGCACGGGACCACCGTCGATAGGTCGCTGAGTTGAGGGAGATTCAACATGCCTAAATCCAACGAGTCGTGCGATGAATCGAGGGCAGCCTGGGCCGATCGCGCCGCGCTCTTACGCGCGACGGCGCATCCGGTCCGCCTGATGATCCTGAACGCGTTGTGCAAGGGCCCACGGTGCGTCAACGATATCAACGCCCTTCTGAGTGACATCTCCCAGCCAAACCTGTCCCAGCACATCGCCGCGCTGCGCAAGGCCGACTTGATTGCATGTCACACGAATGGACCGCTACGCTGCTATTACGTGCTGCGCCCGACGCTGGTCCGCAAACTGATGCCGCTGCTCTGCCAAGAACACCCCGTGCGCGAGCGGCCGCGAACTACCGTTGTTCGCGAAGCGCAAGAGAATCTCAAAGATCCAAGCGACATGTCCTCGTGAAAGACGACAGTGCAGCGGAATGAAGACGGGCAAAAGAGGTTGCTGTTGACGAGCAGGTACGTGGTAGCCGTTCACGGCATCTGCTACCAAGGAACACTAATCTTCACTGATCAACACTAATGATACCGCCCCAAAACGTCTGCAACACGCAACACAAATCCGGCAGGTCGTAGAGAAGTCGAAGGCTTTTCAAGATGAGGTTTTCCGACATTAGCGAGAATCAGCGCCGATTAGTGTTCTTTTTCTTCTGGTCCGTGAACCGTTAAAGAAACGTGTTCGCGGCAGGCCGTAATGGCGTGTGTGTGGATCACGGTTCGGCACACCGGAGTTATGGTACCGCGAGACTTTCAGTTCGGGAAACCTCTGGGCTATCGGCGCACGGGCGATGTTCATGTCTTTACCGCGAAGCGGTTACATTCCACAGTACTCGTCCGGCAAGGGCTGCACAAATTCGTGGGTCCGTCGCGCGGTTTTCCCGCGCCCGGCCTGGATGGCGTGACCAGGGCCATCAAGGCACTGTTCCGCCAACCTCAAATCAACGTCCTTTCCACGTCACTCTGGGTCGACGTCTTACCTAAGTCATGAACATTGTGGGGCCAATTGCGCCACTAACACGCAATCGCTTTATTGATAGGAACTCTCACTTGACTTTACTAACGGACAGGAGAACCACCTTAACTGATCCAGAGCATGAATTATTCTGTTTTTTTTTACTTAAATTATCAGAAAGGGGTTGCCGATAGTTGCGTAATGATTTAATTTGTTGATAAAGCAAATACGCTATTAACAAGTTCGTTTCGCGCGACGGATGGCAGGCTCATGAAACAGACATTCGATGACTCCGAGTGCCGGTTGCTTGCCGATTTACTGGGGGTCTTCGCCAACCCGACGCGTGTACGGATGTTCTGTGCGTTGCAGGAAGGGCCGAAAACGGTTTCGGAACTGGCCGAGCTCGCGCACGTGTCATTGCAAAACGCGTCGCAGCACCTGCGGCTGATGCGTGACAAGGGGACCGTCACGACCGAAAAAAAGGGACAGCAGGTCGTCTACAACATAGTGGACGAGCGATTTCTCGCGGGCGCTCGAATGATGAAAGACGCGTTGGTTGACGCGTTGCACCGTAAGATTGCCAACACTTGAGGATATTTGCGGGGAAGCATGGTGCGGTTGACTTGGACCGACAATCGCTTGGCGAATTTGGTCGACCTGAGTCAACGAATAGAGAACTGGCTGGAGCCACGTAACTGCCTGTGCGGGTTCGATGTCCAGGTATTGGTTTTTGTCCACCCTAGACCGCTCGCGGTCAAGATTGGAGAGCCACGGTATGCGAACCATACTGATGATCGTCGTCTTGGTGTTTGGAATTGGCGTGATGGGGGCTGTTTGGCCGTCGGCCAGGCGTGTGACGTTGGACAAGGATTCTCCCTGGCTCCACGTCCCGGTCAAGAAGGACGCGTTCAACCACAAGCACTTCTTCACCGGCCCGCTGAAAACGGGCCCGGATGTGACCAAAGCCTGCATTAAGTGCCACAAGGGAATGGCCAAGGAAGTGCAGCAGTCGGAGCACTTTGCGTGGCTCGGCAAGCCGACCAGGATCCCGGGCACCGACAAGGAGCTCCGGATTGGCAAGTTGAATCTGCTTAACAATTTTTGCATTCACGCGATGCCGAACATTGAGGAGTGCTCTCGCTGTCATGCCGGATACAACTGGAAAGAAGCGGACCCCAACTGGCAGACACCAGAGGGTGACAACGTGTTACGTGACGAGACGAACGTTGACTGCCTTGTGTGTCATGACGCGTCCAATACTTACGTCAAGAAAGACTGGGGCAATCCGGACCCGGACGTGGACTTGGTAGCAGCGGCACAAAGTGTCGGCCCGCCACCAGGTCGCAAGAACTGTGGTGTCTGCCATTTCGAAGGTGGTGGTGGTGACGGCGTGAAGCATGGCGATCTGGACGGCTCCATGTACAACCCGACGACGCGTTTGGACGTCCACATGGGTCAGCACGACTTCCAATGCGTGGATTGCCACAAGACGAGCCACCACGATATTTCAGGATGTGCGATGTCGGTCTCGATCGACCGGCCGAACCGGGTGAGTTGCGATCAATGTCACGGCGCGCGTCCGCACGATCGCGAGCGGCTCAATGAGCACACGCGCACCGTCGCGTGCGAGACATGCCATATCCCGCGTGTCGCGCCGGACATGCCGACCCAGATGGTGTGGGATTTGTCGACCAGCGGCAGTGACGAGTTGGATAACCGAGAGAAGGAACGGCTGAAAAAAGCGGGCATCGCCGAGAAATACCACTACATGACATACATGAAGTCGAAGGGGACATTCACGTCGGCGTTGTCTGTTCGGCCGACATACATGTGGTACAACGGCAAGACGACACGGTATATCGCGATGGACAAAATCGATCCCAAGCTGATTGATGGCAAGATCGATCTGGCGAAGAACGCGGATCGCATCGAGCCGTTGCGGCCGGTCCAAATCAATCACCCACTTGGCGGCGTGGACGATCCGAAAGCGAAAATCTACCCGTTCAAGATCCATTACCAGTACCAACCGTTCGATAAAAAGAACTTATGGCTATTGACACCGAGAACTGCCGGAGAGGGCGGTTATTGGAAGGAGTTTGATTGGCCAAAGGCTTTGACGCTAGGTTCCAAAGTCACCGGAATTCCGTTCAGCGGAAAGTTTGGTTTTATCCGTACGGAGATGTATTGGCAGCAGAATCACATGGTCCAAACCAAGGGCAAGGCACTGCAGTGCATCGACTGTCACAGTGACCATGGCGTCCTGGATTGGCAGCAACTCGGTTATTATGGGGACCCCGCGTTTCGTGGCGACCGCCGGCGGCAGGGCCTGTTACGCGAGGAACGGGGAGGGAATCGATGATGCGACGCGCAACACTAGTGCTGGGCCTGTTGATTGTGGCTGTTCCCGCGGTGCGTGGAGCGGAGCGACGTACGCCTTTGCACCCGCCGGTACCGCTGCTCGATTCGAGTGGTCAGCTGGTGGTCACGTCGGGGAAACCGATTTCCACGTTGACGACGTGTGCCGCGTGTCATGATTCCCAGTACATCGCGGCGCACAGTTATCACGCGTGGGTCGGCCAGAACGAGTCGTTTCCGGCGGGCGCGAAGCAGGCCACTTATCCGTGGGACTCAAGCCCCGGGACATTCGGACGCTGGGATCCGATTTTCTATCGCTACCTGACCGCGCCGGGCGCTAACAAGTTGGATTTGAGCACGGCCGAGTGGATTCGATACCGCGGCTGGCGACACGCCGGTGGCGGTCCAGCGACCGTTGGCCACGGTTCGGTCGCTTTGGATCAGCGCGGTCCTTCCTCCACCGCGGCGAATTCGACCGTGGATCCCGACACCCAGACCCTGAACACGAAGACCGGTGAGCCGGAATCCTGGGATTGGAAGGCCTCGGGCACGGTCGAGATGAACTGTTTCCTATGTCACTTGTCCCAACCGGACAACGCGGCGCGTGTCGAGGAACTGGAACAGGGGCATTTTCGCTGGGCCGGCACGGCAACTCTGGCGGCCACCGGGTTGGTGGCGCGGGCCGCTGCCGGTTGGAAATACAATAAGCAGGCGTTTTCCGCCAAGGGCGAAGCACCGGCGAACGTCCTGGCGTTGGGTAAACCGACCGCGGAACATTGTGGCCAATGTCACGGTCGCGTGCAGTACGGCCCGGAGCCGCTCACGCTGAAGCTGGACACGCACTCTTTCGCCACGGCAACCAAGGGCCAAGTGTTTTCACCTCAGCGGATTTCGATGGCCGGTGTGAACATTCAAGACAAACAACAGCTCACACGACCGTGGGACGTGCACGCCGAGTCAATGCTTGAGTGCCGCAACTGTCATTTTTCGCTGAATGACCCGGCCACGTTTCAACCCTCGTCAGCGCAACTTCCCAAGCATTTGCGGTTCGAACCGCGACGGCAGAAGCTATCCGAGTATCTGGTTTCGCCGAGTCACCAGTTCGCGAAAGGGGATACGGCGCAAGGTCGCATCGCACCGCGCTTCGACGGCCC
>CAZSOG010000435.1:0-5327 GCA_964607555.1 uncultured Pirellulaceae bacterium
AAACGCCCCTCTTCGGTTCGAGTATCTTCTGTATTGGCGGCTGTAATCCGTGTAATAACCGGTGCATGCCAAATAGCTACTGTACGGCTGGTTTTTGCGCCCGTACCAGGAAGAACTCGATGACGTCCGATTGCCGGCCTGGGTATGGGAAGGACACTCATAGACGTTGACGCGCGTTCGGATTATCGGCCCGTTGATGGCTTCAATATCCGCGGGATCACCAATCAGATTTCCGCCGTACGGATTTGTCGGGTTATTCGCGATCCGGAATTCATAACGCTCGTGGAGAGGACCCTGCTCCACAAACGGTAATATCAGAACCCAAAGCGGCGTGTTCTTTACGGCAATATTTCTCGTGGCGGCGGCGTTACCAGACCAAATCTTGGCCGGTGGCAGAATCCTGTGCGTGTCATGATAGTTGTGGCACGCCAAGGCAAGCTGCTTGAGGTTATTGCTGCACTGCATTCTGCGCGCCGCCTCGCGGGCGGATTGGACCGCCGGCAACAGCAATGCGACCAGTATGCCGATGATAGCTATCACTACCAAGAGTTCGACAAGGGTAAATCCAACAGTTCGACGTCGAGACAGCATGATGTTCTCCCCCAATCAGAAAAAGAAGCGAAAAAGAAACAAGAGAAAAGCGTTGCGTACGAGAACACCTGCAAACTACTTTACGAGGTGCTCTCTTTACATCCACACGTCGATCGGTCGCACTGAATAGTGCCGAAAACAAGCTATACCTTGACTATGAGCCCACTCGAACATGCTGCTCGTTAAAAAGCGAGTAGAGTGGCTAACATCTGCTGCTATTGGAGCAAACCGAAACCCCAATGTCAACTAAATTTCTTTTTTTTGCCTCCGCACAAGAATCTGTGGGATAACCCTGGTTGCGGTGGGTCTCCAGATGAACAATCAGACACTCTGGAATTCGACGCCGCGTGTGGCTCCGCGGCGACCATCCGTACACGGAAAAAAACTACGACGATCGTCGTGATTGGATCAACGACCGAGAGCGTCTGCTGGCGCAACTGTTCGGCATCGACATCGCATTGGCGCCGAAATGAGTAGCCACATTCATCTGGCGCTGCGCACCCGGCCGGACATTGTGCTGACGTGATTGGACGACGAAGTCATTCGCCGCTGGCTGTGCCCGTTGACGTTTGTAGAAGGGCGAACGTTGCCGCAGGTGATGGAGTCGGTTCGACCACGCCCTGGTGGGCATGCGACACAGGAATCATCGCGCCTCTCAACGTGCTGTTAATGATTAACCATTTGAACTCGAAGGGTCCTGGCGAGGGCGAGTCCGCCTGGGCACCTGCTTTCGCGATTTGGCTGTACTCGGCTGACCAGTTACGAAACGCCACCGCCGAGACCCCCAATCGCCGCGTGGGCTTCAACGAACCCACAGGCGATCTATTTGATGGCTCCAATCGATACGCCGCCGGCGTTGTCTACATAGCGTGTCTGACTTCGTGTCTTTCCGACCAGGTAGCCGAGCGTGCCACGGACCTCGGCCCGATCAATCAGCCGCTGTTCCTGCATGCGTAGGGGGGCAGACCCTAAAGTCACGGCCATCCCTACCGCGATCCTCACTCCCCTCCCACAATTCTTGGTTGTCCGCGATTTGATACCATGATTACCGCGCCGGCCCCCCGCCGTTGGGTTATTCATCTCCCTCTGCCGATAGGCTAACATCAAGGAGGATGGCGCGGCGAGGCTCACAGTGCGGACTCCGCCAGGACGCTGTCGTCGACCGTATGAAGGACCGTTAAACGCGACCCCGAACCGCGAGATTCGGCCACGCCTGCTGGCGTCCGGGAATCCGCAAGGGCTTTTCATCATGAATGCGAACGGACTTGCCAGCCAGACCGCCAGGCGGCTTGCATTCTTATTGATCGTGATCGGAGTACTGTTGGCGCTGGACACGTTTCTGGACCTGTCCATCGTCTACAAGCTGTGGCCGATGCTGATCGCCATGGTTGGCGCTGGCCTGATCATGATCTTTTTCGAAGGCAACTCCAGGGTGCCGATGTTTCTGGTTGCCGGAGTGTATCTTCTGTGTTTCAGCGGCTTGGCCTTGTTTTGTAGTTTCACATCGTGGGACGCGTTGACGAGTCTCTGGCCTCTGTTCGTCACCTTCTTGGGCGCGGTCTTCATTGCCCTATTCTTTTTCCGAGAGAAAGACCGCGTTTATCTCCTGCCAGGCTTACTCCTCGTCTCCCTGTCCGCAGTGTTGGCCGTCACGCAGACTTTCGGCGCGCGTTGGTGGTGGACGATCTTTATACTCACCGGGTTGAGTATTCTTGTTGCGGAGAAGGCCAAATGAAGAAATCGATCGTCTTCATCGAGCCCACGGGACACATGTCCAACGTGTTTGAGAACTATATGCGTCTACCGTTGCTGGGAGGTCTCTACTTGGCAACGATTCTGCACAACCACGGCTATCGTGTACGCGTCATCAACGAAAATATTCTGGGCCGCGAGATCGATCCGTTTGAGATTCAGGCGGACGTTTTCTGCCTGACCGCACTGACGGTCAGCGCGAGCCGAGCCAAGCTCTTGGCCGCGCAGTTGCGCACGATCCATCCCAATTGCAAGATCCTTGTCGGTGGTATTCACGCGTCTTTGTTGCCGGAGGAATTCACGGGCGTCGCTGATCACGTGGTCGTCGGGGAGGCCGAGGAGATTATTGTCGACCTTGTGGAGGGAAGGATTGAGGAGAAGGTGGTTGTTGGCCCCAAGGTGGAGGATTTGGAGCGACTGCCGCTGATCAACTATGCGCTGCTGGACGGTTTCGCGACTATGAACGTCGTCCCCGTCATGACTTCTCGCGGCTGCCCATTTGACTGCAGCTTCTGCACCGTAACGAAAGTTTTCGGGCGGGAATTCCGCAGTTTATCAGCGGAGCGGGTAGTCGCTGAAGTGGAAAACGCGATGCGGTATTTCGGCGCCAGAGAATTCTTCTTCTACGACGATAATTTCACCGCCAATCGTCTCCGCGTCGAAGCGATCTGCGATCTACTAAACGAGAAAAAGCTGGCCATTACCTGGACCGCGCAGGTCCGCTGTGATTTGGCAAGGAGCCCGGATGTGGTCGAGAAGATGGTCAAGATGGGATGCCGTTGGGTCTACATTGGGTTCGAGTCGATCGATGATGAGACCCTTGAAGCTTTGCACAAATCCCAAACCCGGGGCGACATCGTCCGTGCCATCCAAGTGTTTCACCACTGCGGCATCAACATTCACGGGATGTTCATGTTCGGCGAGGACCACGACACCCCGGAGACTATCGATCGCACCGTCAAGTTCGCCACCAGGCACGGCATTGACACGGTCCAGTTCATGATCCTCACGCCGTTCCCAGGGACTCGGTATTATGATGATGTCGTGTCAGAGAACCGGCTCCTACACAAGAACTGGGATTACTACAACGCGATGTACGTCGTTTTTCGCCCCGCCAAGATGAGCCCCGTGAGACTGCAAACCGAGACGTACCGGGCATATTGCCGGTTCTATTCGCTCCGGCGCGCGGCGTCCGACTTGCTCACCGTGACGTTCAACGTCCTGCTCGACGCGTTGGTGTGGAATTTCCACCGGGCGAACACGTACCGACTGAACACGATATTCACTCGGGCCGGTGCCACCGCGATCGTTGGCAAATTCTCGGGTGCGTACCACACTTATCTAGCGTTTCTCAGAAACACGGACCGGCGAAAGCTCCTGGAAAATGATGCACGGTCCATTGCAGACCTGGCTGATGGTCACAGATAAATCGACCTTCGGCAGACGGGCGGTCGTTCGGACACTGCTATCACGTGATCCAGATCAAACTTGGGATCGCGGCAGAAACGGCCGATACCGGCGGCGTCATTGCCGGTGGCAACAGGTCGCAATCCGCGCGTGATTAGATTACAACTGAGTTTGGTTGGAGACACGGGTTTGGTGACGGCGGACGGGCGGGGGTGCACGAGTTCCTTTAGACCAGGGAGATGATTGGCATGAAAACAACTGAATTGTCACGACGCCGATTTCTCAAGTCGGCGGGCGCGGTGGCGGCGGCACCGTACGTCATCACGTCAACCGCTTTGGGCGCCGGCGGTGCCACACCCGCCAGCGACCGCATCACGTTGGGGCATATCGGCGTTGGGAACCGAGGCCGCGCCGTGCTCCGTGGTTTCTTGAAATGCAAGGGCATGCAAAGCGTCGCGTGTGCCGACACGTATGCAAGTCGCCGCGCGGCCACGGCAAAACTGATCAAGGGCAAAGCCTATGCGGATTTCCGCGAGCTGCTGGCGCGCGATGATATCGACGCCGTGGTGGTCGCTACACCCGACCATTGGCACGTTCCGATCGCAATCGCCGCCGCCCGGGCGGGAAAAGATGCGTATGTCGAAAAACCGCTCGGCGTCACGATCGAATCGGACTTGATCTGCCGCAAGGTGTACAAGGAAAACGGCCGGCTGTTCCAGTACGGGACACAACAACGCAGCATGCGTCATTGCCACTTTGGTTGCGAATTGGTGCGCGGTGGCCGGATCGGCGACGTGCAACGGATCGAGGTGATCGCCCCCAACGGCGGCGCTGGCGGCTCGACCAAGGAAATACCCGTACCCGCCGATCTGGATTACAACATGTGGTGCGGACCGGCGCCGGTGAAGCCTTACACGGCCGACCGATGTAAGCCGCCCGGAACCTACTGGATCTACGATTACTCAATCGGCTACCTCGGCGGCTGGGGCGCGCATCCCTTGGATATCATGGTCTGGGGTAGCGACGCGGATCAATCGGGTAGGATCCAATTGGCCGGTACGGGCGATATCCCAAAAGAAGGGCTCTATGACACGGTCTACAACTGGGATATCCATGGCACGTTCGGCAAGGTCGAATTCACGTTCAAACCGGGTGGCGATTCGACCAAGTTCATCGGGACGGACGGTTGGGTTCAGGTCCGGCGTGGTGGACTCGACGCGAATCCAAAATCGCTCTTGCAGGTCAAGATCCCGGAATCCGACCAGAAGCTGGTCAACAGTCTTCGGCATGACCAGAACTTCATCGATGCGGTGCGGACGCGCACGCAACCGGTCAGTCACGTGGTCGATGCGGTCCGCTCGGATTTGATCAGCCTGTTATGTGATATCGTGGTGCGCAGCGGGCGTCCCATCACGTGGGATCCGAAGACCGAGCAGATCATCGGTGACGCCGAGGCCGCGAAGATGGCCAAACTGCGTCCGATGCGCAAACCGTGGACCATGTAAGAAAAAAAGTAGCCGTCCACGACACCTGCTATCAGGGAACACTAATCTTCACTGATCAACACTAATGATACC